>NZ_CAXGLS010000015.1:0-47705 GCF_964010655.1 uncultured Idiomarina sp. | reverse complement strand
CAATCTCACCCACGCCCACTTCAAAAGAGGCATTAGTGGTATACAGTTCGCCAGACATCTCACCCACACCAAGCTCTGCATCAACACCTTTCAGTTTGGGTAAGGTAATACGCCAAGTAACTTCAACCTCTTCGTCATCCGGTTCAATACTTAATTCTAATTCATTACCGTGTTGATCGGCCTCTAAGTGCACGCTGTTAATATCACCACCACCATAGAAAAAACTATCATCATTGGCCTCTATAACGAGCTCAACTTCGACAACCTGTGAGTTTATATCGCCTTTCACGAATTCAACTGTTCCGACGGCTGCTTCAACACTCAGCTCTGTATCTGAAGACACGTTGAATGTATGTGAACGCTTAACAACGTCTTGCGCACAAGCTGCTGAAGTCACGGTCAAACCACCGACTAAAAAAATTGCTATGGGCCATACTTTATTTTTCATCATGTTGCTTTCCTTTCTATGTTATTTTTGTAGCTGACGTTCCAAACATCGTGAACAGGTCAAACTAAACAGTTATGTTGTAGTAAAGATTTAGCAAAGCGTGTGCCAAAGTTATTTTTTCTTTTAAATACAGAAACTTAGATAAATTTTATAGCTTTAGTGCAATGCTTCTATTTTTTCCAACCACCAAAATTTAGTTAAATCCGCTAACAGTTAAGATAAATGACAAACAACCTAATGCCCCAAACCATCGCTCATATACACACACCTTTTCCTGAAAAGTTTTCTGTACCGCGCCAACCAGGACTCGCTACCCACGTTCAGGGCATCATCAAGCCTTGCGGTGATTACGATTATCCCGCAGCGTTCAGCGGAATCGAGCAACACAGTCATCTTTGGTTAGTGTTCCAGTTTCATCACAACAAAGGCTCACAGTGGCAGGCACAAGTGAGACCACCGCGACTTGGAGGAAACCAAAAAGTCGGCGTATTTGCCACCCGCTCACCGTTTAGACCCAACAACATCGGTTTGTCGGCGGTTAAATTATTAGCGGTTAATAATGAACCGTACTTTCATTTAGTCGTCGCCGGTGCCGATTTAGTTGACGGCACTCCCTTAATCGATATCAAGCCTTATATTCCGTATTGTGACAAAATAGACGACGCTAGCAGTTCGCTCGCACCCGAAGCACCGAGCGCCAGCTTAGCGGTCTTTTTTGCTCGCGATGCGGCACATTTCATAAAGCAGCAAAAAGAGACTTATCCGCAGCTTGAGTCGTTAATTGTTGAATTGCTTAGCTTTGATGTGCGTCCCGCCTACAAAAAGAACAAAACTGACAATAAAACCTACGCAAGCCGCCTATATGATTTAGATATAAAGTGGCGAGTTGTGGACAACGAAGTGACCGTAGAAAAAATTGTCCGCTATTGTCCGTAAAAGGCTTTGTCGCTTGCAGATAGGCTGTTAAACTTCCCTCCGATTTTGTTCAACTGACATAGAGATTGTTCGACCATGCGCAGCAGTCAATATTTACTATCTACTTTAAAAGAAACGCCCTCTGATGCTGAGATTGTCAGCCATCAGCTAATGCTGCGAGCCGGCATGATCCGAAAAGTGGCATCGGGACTCTACACATGGACCCCGACCGGTCTTCGTGTATTGAAGAAAGTTGAGCGTGTTGTACGCGAGGAAATGGAGCGTATCAACGCCTTAGAAATTTTAATGCCGATGGTGCAACCCGCTGACTTGTGGCAAGAGTCTGGCCGTTGGGAAGACTATGGTCCTGAACTGTTGCGTATTAAAGATCGTCATGAGCGTGATTTCTTGTTAGGTCCGACCCATGAAGAGATTATTAGTGAGTTGGTAAGAAAAGAAGTCAGTAGCTATAAACAGTTGCCTTTGACACTGTTCCAGATTCAAACCAAGTTTCGTGACGAGATTCGCCCTCGTTTTGGGGTGATGCGTGCACGCGAGTTCATGATGAAAGACGCATACTCATTCCACTTAACGGATGAGTCACTGCAGCAAGCCTATGATGAAATGTACGACGCCTATTGCCGTATCTTCCAACGCTTAGGTCTAGACTTTAGACCGGTTATTGCTGATACAGGCTCGATTGGCGGTCACGCATCGCACGAATTTCATGTCCTAGCGGGCTCAGGAGAGGATGCTATCGCGTTCTCTGATGGTTCGGACTACGCGGCGAACGTGGAGATGGCAGAGGCAATCGCTCCAAAAACTGAGCGTTCACAAGCCAGTCAAGATAAACAAGTACATGATGTTACAGGTCATGAAGTCAGTACTTTCCTGCAGCCATTAGCTGTCGATGCACAACAAGCAGTACAATGTACTTTGGTCAAAGCCAGCGATGAAGTGGAGGCTGAGGTCGTCATGTTAGTTTGGCGCGCGGACCACGAGCTGAATACCATTAAAGCTGAAAAGCTAACACAGATCGCAGCGCCCATTGAGGTGCTTGATAGCGATAAATTGATGGGTTGTCACGGCTCCTTTATCGGTCCTGTTAATGCATCAATGCCGGTCATCGTTGATCGCAGTGCCGCTGTGCTAGCCGACTTTGCTTGTGGCGCAAATAAACAGGGTCAGTGGTTGACTGGGGTCAACTGGGATCGTGATGCTGAAATCTCTGCTGTAGAAGACATTCGTAACGTTGTTGCAGGCGATCCTAGTCCATGTGGTCAAGGCACATTGCAGATTGCGCGCGGCATTGAAGTGGGTCATATTTTCCAATTAGGCAAGAAATACAGCAATGCGATGAAGGTGGGTGTATTGTCGGAAACGGGTAAACACGAAACCTTAACCATGGGTTGTTACGGAATCGGTGTTTCTCGCGTTGTCGCAGCTGCGATCGAACAATTCCACGATGACCGCGGTATCAACTGGCCAAATGAGTTAGCGCCGTTTGAGGTTGCCATTGTACCAATGAATATGCATAAGTCGGCGCGTGTACAAAAAGTTGCTAACGAACTTTATCAGCAACTTCGCGATGCCGGTTTTGATGTGCTATTCGATGATCGCAAAGAACGCCCAGGTGTTATGTTTACCGATATGGAATTGATCGGTGTGCCGCATCAAATCGTCATTGGTGAACGTAATCTCGATGAAGAAATGGTCGAGTATCAATCACGTAGTGACCGTGACAAACAAAAAATGCCGATTAACAGCGTGCTTGAATTTTTGAATCAGACCTTGCGCAACGCATAATCACACTAAAAACCCCGCAAATGCGGGGTTTTTTATCAGCTTAACTTTCCTGTCCCGCCAATGGCTCGACATAGTGCAAATGCATATCCCACGGAAAGTGAATCCAAGTTTCTTGTTCAAGATCAGCGACATAATCGTCTACTAACTCAATACCCGCAGGCTTAGCGTAAACGGTGATAAACTTTGCCTTAGGCAAGCGTTTACGTAAAAACTTCAAGGTATTGCCCGTATCAACAAGATCGTCGACAACCAAGAAGCCCTCTCCATCTTCAGTGGCTGATACGTCTTTCAATAACGCCAACTCATCTTTTTGCTGATCGTGTGCATAGGAACTGACCGCAACACAGTCAACAGTACGTAAGTTTAATTCACGTGCAATAATCGCAGCTGGAACTAAACCGCCACGACTCACCGCGATTACACCTTTATATTGTTCAGCGGGTAACTGGCGGTGTGCCAACTCTCGTGTAGCGCGATGTAGTTCTTCCCAAGAAACAAAAAACTCTCTATTTGAGTGCCAACCCATAATCTGTTACCCCAACCAAATAAATTTACTAATAAATAATAACGCCAATAATACCACGCTAACGGTTAACTCTTTAGTCTTACCGGCCAGAAGCTTAATAACGACGTAACTGATAAACCCAAGCGCAATACCATCTGCGATAGAAAACGTGAGTGGTGTCATGAGTAGCACCACCATCACCGGTGCTGCTTCGGTAATGTCATTCCAATCAACATCCTGCAAAGTAAACAACATCAATACTGCGACATAAATAATTGCGCCGGCTGTTGCATACGGTGGAATCATGCCGGCTAATGGCGAGAAAAACATCGCTAAAAGAAACAAAACGCCGACCACCACTGCTGCAAGTCCCGTTTTACCGCCTGAGGCGACACCTGCGGCCGATTCGACATAACTGGTGGTAGTCGACGTACCCATCATTGAGCCAGCGACTGTCGCCGTGCTGTCGGCCATCAAAGCCCGCTCTAAACGAGGAAGACTACCATCCCTTTTAGCCAGTCCGGCCTTCTGAGCAACCGCCAATAACGTACCTGAGGTGTCGAACAAGTCGACAAACAAGAACGCAAAAATGACCGATAGCATACCTAAGTCAAATGCAGCCTCGATGTTCATCTGCATAAAAGTCGGTGCCAAGCTAGGCGGCATCGAAGCTATACCTTTAAAATCTACGTAACCTAGGACCCAGGCGATTAAGGTGATAGCAAGAATACTCATCAACGCAGCACCTTGAACACCTCGTGCTGCCAGTCCAATAATCGTAAAGAAACCAAACGCCGCGAGAATAACCGATGGATCGCCTAAGTGACCTAAAGTCACGATGGTGGCATCATTAGCCACCACAATATTCGCGTTCTTTAATCCAATAAGTGCTAAAAACGCGCCAATTCCCGCAGCGATCGCTCGCCGCAAGGTCATTGGAATGGACTGGATGATCCATTCGCGCACGCGAAAAACCGATAATATAAAGAAAGTAATACCAGAGAAAAACACAGCACCAAGGGCAGTCTGCCAATCGTACCCCATGCCGCCAACGACCGAATAGGTAAAAAACGCATTGAGCCCCATGCCGGGTGCTAAGGCGACTGGATAGTTAGCCCAAAACCCCATCACAAAACAACCTATTGCAGCAGCTAGACATGTGGCAACAAAAACGGCTCCGTAATCCATCCCAGCTTCACTCAGAATCGATGGGTTCACAAAAATAATATAAGCCATGGTTAAGAAGGTCGTAGCGCCGCCAATCACTTCCTTTTTCACCGAACTACCGCGACTGTAAAAGCCAAACCACTTATCTAACCAAGCCGCCACTGCTTGCATGAAATTCCCACCCTATTTGTGCAACAAATGCGATTTTTGGATTGAGCTTAAAAGCCGCGTATTCTATCCTATCGGGCAATAATTATGAATGCAGTATAAGGAATGAATCATGCCAACCGTATATTTTGTTGATGCCGAGGGTGGTCAACACGAGGCCGAAGTTGATGTAGGCACCAATGTCATGGAAGCCGCTACCGAAAATTTCATCGATGGGATCGTCGGTGAATGTGGGGGCGTTCTCTCATGTGCCACCTGTCATGTTTATGTCGACAAAGCTTGGTTAAGTAAATTACCTCAGGCCTCTGAGCAAGAAGAAGACATGCTCGATATGGCAATAGATCCGGAAGATAACAGCCGCCTGAGTTGTCAGATAGAAATGACTGAAGAGCTTGATGGTCTCGTTGTCCACCTACCAAAGCGTCAGTTTTAATCGACCGCTTCAATGCGCACGACTACCTCGTCATGATAACCCGTAATAACGGAAATCATGCCGGACCAAGCGTGGTCGAGCGCATCATCTCCTGAATCGATTCGCAGCGGACGCCCTTCCAAACCTTTTAATTTACTTTTTGTGGCGACTAACCAAACATTTTCTCGCCCCACCGCGTCTAAAACACGTGGACTTAATTGCTGGTTTCCGCGACCAATCACATGACCTTGACCACCAATCACAGTGAGCAGCAGCTTAACCTGCCCTGAAGAAACCTGCTTCACACGCTCATAGAGCTCTGATTCGGTCAGATCCTGTGCCAAAACATCGCCATCGTGGACCCAGTCAACACCGAGCAACGTATTATTCAATCCCATGTCTTCCATAATGGCGTTAATGGTTGAACCAGAACCAACAATTAAATGTTCGTCATCAAGGCGCTCTTCAACTTCGGCGGCTATATCCGCCAACACCAGCTCATCGCTCTCTTTGCCTCCCATTTTCACCGCTTGGATATACTGCAACTCGTCAGGCACTAACATCTCGCCAAAACGTTTCGCTTTTACCGTACCTTGACGAAATAAATCTTCGTCAATATCCATTACATCTGCATAACGGACACTGGATAGACCACCACTTATCATATTTTCTAAAACTCGAGATGCGGCTTTAGGACTAATACTGTATACACCTGAGTGAATTTTCACCCCCGCAGGAATACCGAGCACCAACTGTTCCGGCTTAATCGCAGTGTAGACATCACGAGCAGTTCCATCACCGCCGGCAAATACAATCACATCGGGATTGTGTTCTTGAATGGCTCTGATCGCAGCCTGTGTATCAGTCGCTTCTGTTTGTTGCGCTTGGGGTTGATATGCAATGTTATAATCAAAGCCCAACCCTGCGACGGCGTCAGCTCCCATAGACCCTGCTGCCGTTACAAAGTGGATCTGGTTGGCTAGATACTGCAGTTGCTGCAACGCCGTCGTTACTCGATGATTGGCTTTTGGCGTTGCACCTAACGCGAGTGCTGTTTGGCGAGTATGCTCGCCGTCACTTCCTTTCAGTGCAACAGCACCACCAATACCTGCAAAAGGGTTTATCACTAATCCAATCGAGAAACGACGGCTGTACTGCATGTATTAACTAAGCTCCATTCTCATCCGCAGACTCTTCGATAGCTTCGCCTGCATCTTCGACATCTTGTCCCATGCCCTCAATAGTAGAACAACTTGCAAGACCCATTACCGCAATCAACATCGCAAAATAGCGTTTCATAATTCCTCCTCGTTGTTAACGTGCCAACGACTCGACTGAAGGCCAAGGTCGTTGGTAATAACGACATAATGCCTGAGCAAAAACTTTCGCTCTTGTCGGTAATGAAGTACGCATAAAATCGAAAAGTTGATCGCTTACTTTGCTATTAAAGGCTTGTCGATTAACCTCAACACCCGATAAGTTATCGACACTGACCTGAAACGGCACCCCGGCACAAACGGAAAATAACTTCTCGAGCGCTTGTGGCTTCACTTCGACCTTTTCAAACTGTTGCTGCTGCATTGCATTACGCCCGTCAGGCACATACCAATAACCGTAATCGAAGATATGGCGTCGCACCCGCCCAGCAATACACCAGTGCGCTACCTCATGAAGTGCTGAAGCAAAAAAGCCGTGAGCGAATACCACTTGATGATAAGTTTCACCTTCGGCGGCTGGACGATAATAGGGCTCATCGTCACCGCGCACCAATATCGTGTGCTCAGTATCTGCAAAACACTGATTAAAAATATCGACTAATTGCTGGTAGTGACGCGACTGGTGCTCACAGCTAACTTCGCTGGACGCCCGCATTCTGACCTCTATCACGTAAAAAATGATCAACTAAAACCAAAGCCATCATCGCCTCAACGATAGGAACAGCACGAATACCAACACACGGATCGTGGCGCCCTTTGGTAACGATATCAACGGCTTCACCTTCAGTCGTAATCGTTTTACCGGGAATACTAATACTTGAGGTGGGCTTAAACGCCACTTCTGCGTTTACCGTCTGCCCTGTTGAAATCCCACCGAGCACACCGCCGGCATGATTAGATTGGAATCCTTCTATGGTCATTTCGTCGCGATGTTCACTGCCGCGTTGGGTGACTACATCAAAACCATCACCCACAGCGACCGCCTTAGCCGCATTAATGCTCATCAGTGCCTTAGCAATATCCGCATCAAGCCTATCGAATACAGGCTCGCCCCAACCAACTGGTACGCCGCAGGCCTCAACGTAAATGCGTGCACCTACTGAGTCCCCCTGCTTTTTAAGCTCGCGAATTAACGCATCCATAGGCTCGACCGCATCGGGATTGGCGCAGAAAAACGCATTCCCATTAACAGCAGACCAATCTTTAACTGGCGCAACAACCGACCCCATTTGTGTTAATGCGGCACGAATGCTAATACCTTGCTGAGCCAATACCTTAGCTGCGATCGCGCCAGCCGCAACCCGCATCGCGGTCTCTCGTGCGGATGAACGACCGCCACCGCGGTAATCGCGAATACCGTATTTTTTTTGATAAGTATAATCGGCATGCCCTGGGCGAAATTGTTGCTTAATAGCGCTGTAATCTTGGCTGCGTTGGTCTTGATTGCGAATAAGTAAACCGATCGGGGTCCCCGTGGTGCGCCCTTCAAACACGCCCGACAAGATCTCAACTTGGTCAGGTTCTTGTCGCTGTGTCGTATAGCGACTGGTCCCTGGACGACGCCGGTCAAGTGCTTGCTGAATATCTTCGCAACTAAGCTCGATTCCGGCTGGGCAGCCATCGACTACTGCACCTAGCCCCACACCATGGCTCTCACCAAAAGTGCTTACTGTAAATAATTTGCCCCAGGTGTTCCCGGCCATTTCTCGCTCCTACGCCTTTCCGTAACAAGCACGATGGTGTTCGAGTTGCGCTTTATTGAGCACAAAGACACCGTGCCCGCCGCGCTCAAATTCCAACCAAATAAAGCCTGTTTCAGGATACTTCTCATCGAGTGCTGCCATTGAATTACCGACCTCACAAAATAATAAGCCGTTATCTGTTAAATGATCAGCCGCTTCTAACAACATCGTATCCACGAGGCTCAAGCCATCGTCGCCAGCCGCCAAACCTAGTTCAGGTTCATGCCGAAACTCATCTGGCAGATCAGACATATCCTCAGCGTCAACATAAGGCGGGTTAGTTACAATTAAGTCATATTGTTGACCCTGCAAGCCGGTAAATATATCCGACTGAATGGGAAAGACTTGCTCTTCAAGCCCATGTTCCCCGATGTTGAATTCAGCCACGCTCAACGCATCGGCAGAAATATCTGTCGCATCGATCTCGGCTTCTGGGAACGCGTAGGCACACGCGACCGCTATACAGCCACTGCCCGTACACATGTCCAGGACACGCTCAGGCGCGTGAGTAAGCCAGGGCTGAAAACCTTGCTCGATAAGCTCGGCGAATGGCGAACGCGGCACTAACACGCGCTCATCGACGTAGAAAGGTAAACCTGCAAACCACGCTTGATTCAAAAGATAAGCAGCTGGTTTCCTATCAGCAATGCGTTTTCCGAGCAACTCGACGTACTGTGTCTTTTCTTGCTGAGTTAAACGACAATGCCTCATATCGATGAGTTCATCGGGTGTGAGCGATAAAACGTAGCCAAGCAACGCACGCGCTTCTTCCACTGCGTTTGCATACCCATGGCCAAAGTAGGTACCTGCTTTGCCCATTTGACTAACACTCCAACGCAAAATATCGTCAATGGTGTGTAGTTCATTCACGGCTTGCTGAGTAGCTTCTGAATCCAAACTTATCCCCTGCTAGTAAATCGGTTATACTTAACTGCCGTATAAGATACCTTAAGCAGCGCTAGGAATCATCCATCATGACTTCAAAATACAAAGCAAAACTGGAAAATAGTGGCGACCAAGAGAGCCGGTCAGATGCTGACGAACATCAGCTATTTCGACAAGCTATGGCGGGTATCAAGCCGTTAAAAAATGATGAGATTGAGCCTTTATCAGCGCGACAAAAAGTCAACCGCAAGCGCCACAAACAGCAAAAACAAGCGATAAAGCAAGTTCAAGATGTGGTTAACGATACCTTCTCTGACAACTTCGAGGGCTATCTCGGTGATGATAAAATCAACTATACGGCGCCTGGAGAAAGCCGCTACTTGACGAAACAACTAAAGCGAGGCGAGTTTGCCCCCGAGATATTACTTGATTTACATGGCCTGACAGTTGCGCAAGCCAAACAAGAACTTGCTGCAATGCTGACAGCTTGCGAAAACGAGTTGATCACGTGCTGCTCAGTAATGCATGGGCATGGGACGGGGGTTCTAAAAAAGCAACTCCCTCATTGGCTTATTCAACATCCCGCGGTTCGAGCTTTCCATCAAGCGCCGCGAGCATACGGCGGCGATGCAGCCATACTTATTCTTTTGCAGTCTCCAGAATAGGTGCTAACAATGCTCGGGTTGCATCAGTTGCTGTAAGCGTCCTGTCCCCGTCTGCGGATCAAACTCAATTTCGGCGATTGCTGCCGTTGCAAAGATCGGTGGTTGCTGTGCTTTGTCGATTTCAGCAACCAAGTAACTCACTAAGGGCATATGAGTAACAATCAAAGCGGTGGTCACACCCGCTACCGAAATTTCAGCAGCAAGCTCAGTCACCGTTTCATGAACGCGCTTTTCTGGTGTTAAACAAGATAACGTTTTAAGTTGCTGGCAGTTCAACCGCTCATTCATCACGTTTTGTGTTTCTTGAGCACGCCGATAAGGGCTGGCATAGCATTGTTCCAAACTTTCACATTGCTGACTCAGCCATTCACTTGCCTGCTGGACTTCAGTAATACCTTCATCCGTAAGCCGGCGTTCGCTGTCTGGCCACGCATCAGACATTGGTTCGGCTTGACCATGTCGCATGATATAAAGCTTCATCCCAACTCCTACTTCGCCTATTCGCTCGTTCGACGTTTCGTATCCGGACGACCACCGGTCACTTTATCGGCGCGTCCTTCTTGTTTAGCCCGCTCCGCTCGCTTCTTACGTATCGCTTTTGGATCGGCTATTAGAGGACGGTAAATTTCGATGCGATCGCCATCACGCGGCTGAGCATCTAGTTTGGTCGCCTTGCTCCAAATACCCACTTTTTGTTGTTCGAGATCGATTTCAACAAATTGCTGCTGTATTCCAGACCGCTCAATACACGTTTTCACATCGGTTCCTTCTGGAACCGTGACCGTAACAATCGCTTGTCGCTCTGGCGTTGCATAAGCAACTTCAACCATCATCATCGCCATCATTAGCCATAAACCTGCTTAGCACGTTTCGCAAAGGCATCGACCATGCGCGCTGTGACTTCGCTGAATATCTTACCAAATGCCATGCCCAATAAACGGTTTGAAAACTCAAACGTTAAATCAAATTGAATTTTGCAGGCATCATCGGCAAGCGGAATGAATTGCCATCCACCGCTTAGAGATTCAAAAGGTCCATCTTCTAGCGTCATATCTATCCGCTCTGGCTTGAAAAGACGGTTGCGCGTAGTGAACCTTTTTTTAATGCCGGCCTTACTAATATCAAGACTTGCGATTTTAAAATCAGGCTCAGACTCATGCACTTGCGATCCAACACATCCCGGCACAAACTCAGGATATGATTCGATGTCGTTAACTAAATTAAACATCTGCTCAGCACTGTATGAGACAAGCGCGCTTTTTGATATGCTAGGCATGAATCCTCTATCGCTTACTTCGTTTAGCGCAATGATAACTCAAACACGTATTCATTGAAGCCCTTAAAATGAATTTTCTTTTAGTTTTTCATGGGTATAATAGTTGCCATGAGTAAGAAAAAATCACAGACAAATAGTTCGACCATCGCACTGAATAAGAAAGCACGTCACGAATACTTTCTTGAAGAAAAATTCGAGGCGGGAATCAGTCTACAAGGCTGGGAAGTTAAAAGCATTCGTGAAGGAAAGGTCAACATCCGCGACAGCTACGTCATTATGAAAAATGGCGAGGCTTATTTATTGGGAGCAGAGATCCAACCACTGACCCAAGCATCCAGTCATGTCTACTGTGAGCCCGACCGCTCTCGTAAACTACTGCTCAAGAAGAAAGAGCTTGATAAACTTATCGGTGCCTCAGAGCGCGAGGGCTTTGCTGTCGTAGCAACTGCCATGTATTGGAAGCATTGCTGGGTAAAACTGGAGTGCTACTTAGCCAAAGGCAAAAAGTCTCACGACAAACGCGATACGGTAAAAGAGCGTGATTGGCAACGTCAGAAGTCACGTATTCTTAAACACTCTGTCCGTTAATACTGCACAATGTCGGGGCGGGTCAGCAATTCTACGCGAATTGCGTTATCAAGTGGAATCACTTTAAAGTAGTCCGTCAGGTAACGCGCCTGAGTCTGAGTCACTGATGGAATCTTCGCAAAGTACGTGCCGTTATCGAGTGTCACATCAGCTCGCCAAGGCACCTCTGACTGTGTTAAATAGTTATTGAATTCACTGGGTGAAGGTGTTCTTTGCAGCCGCGATGACAAAACCTGCCAGGCATCATTGAGCATGGTAATTCGCTCTCGTAACAATGCGCCGGCAAGCCAATTTCCGCGCTGCAAAGTGATCATGTAAAAGCCAGCGGGTATCATCAAATTTGTAATAGCAAGCAGCATTAAGCCCACCGCATAGCCGTGACTAAATTTTTTCATGCTCTAGTTTGACGCGTTGCAGCTTAAGTAACAGGGTAAGCAGTCGCTCATCCTCGTCCGGTAAACGTTGTAGTTCCGTGCGCGCCCGCATCAAGGTTGCTGTAGTTTGTCGCAACTCTGTTAATGCCAAGTTATGCCAGACATCGGCCTCATGAGGATTGAGCTTCACGGATTGTTTGTAAGCTTCTCTCGCGGCCTCAAGCCGATGCTGACGCAAATGAATGTTCCCCATTAACCGCCAGCTATCAGCACTCCCTGCACCATTCTGATGGAGCGCATTTAGCTGTTGTTCAGCGGACAGTAGGTCGCCCTGCTCATACCACGATTTAGCACTACCTAGCTGGTACTGAGCGTACTGAGGGGACTGTGGAGTGCTCGCGCACGCCGTCAACGATAATGCGAATAGCCCAGCGATTCTTCTCATTTTGTCTCCTTTCTAACTGAAATTGTAAGTCAATCCATGACTCAAGCGGATACGGGCACAGCGCGCAGACCTCAATGAGTGTTTGCGCCCGTGGCTGCCAGTAAACTCGGTTTGGCTCTAGCATTCGTTTAATCGCGATAACTCGAGCATGCGCATCCAAAGCGACAACATCGATAGGAAAGCGCAAACCGAAAGTATGCACGGTTTGACAGCGGGGAAACCAAAAGGCACTTAAAGGCGTCAGTTCTCGTACTCCCGTTACTCCACGAAAGCGCTCTCTAAAGCCGGTCAAATAGTGAGTATCCGGCCACAATAGCTCACTGAACATTAGTAACCCCCTTGGTATAACTGAATAAATATGGGACCCAAAATGACCAAGAAATTGACCGGAAAAAAGCAACTGAGTAATGGAAGCAAGAGTTTTACAGGCGCTTCCTGCGCTTTCTTCTCTGCTAAATTGAGCTGTTCATCTCTTAGCTGCTCAGAGAAAAACAGCAGCGCCTCTGTTAAACTGTTGCCTTGTTGGTAACCTCTGTTTAGCAACTTGCACCACTCACTGAGCGCGTTCACGCGATAAAGATCAGCTAAACCTGTGAAGGCACTGGTTAGATCTCGTCCACGTCTAATTTGCTGTCCCACATAGCTGATTTCGTTAGCCAGGTAACCCATACTAGATGCTTTAGACACTCGGTCTAACGCTGGAATCAAAGGCAGTCCAGACGCCAACATCATCGCGAGCAAATCGCTAAAGTCGGGTAGTTCCCGATATATTCGGGCTTGTTTACTACGAAATTGCCGCTGACCACGTTGTATGATGAATGCAGTAAGTAAAGTTAACATCATCATTAACCAGCTCAACTGTAAAACGAGACTCACTAAAGCGAGCAGTGCGATGACGCATGCAAAAGTGACCACACGCACCTGAAAATTATCGGCTTGCTGCTCTAAATCAAACCAGCGACGTAACATCACACGTGTTCGCACCGGTATTTTTTGATACAACATGTCGCAAACCGATTCCCACCATTGCCCAAGGCGAAGTCTACGCATTAGCCAAATTAGCAATGCACTCGTAAGACAACACAACAAAAATAGGCAAACAACAATGACAATCAACTGCATCAGAAATCATCGGTATTTAAAATTCGCTTAACCATCATCGCACCTATGAGCGTCAACACAATTGCCACGCCGAGTGCAACCTGACCTATCAAGGTGTTCGTTAGATAAGCCGTATGTGTCGGCTTCATCCAGTTAAGCAGCAAGAATAACGCCAGCGGCATACAGATAAGCACCCAAGCTTGCATCCGTCCCTGTGCCGATAGCGCTTGCTGCCGGTCGCGTACCTTTTGTTGCTGACCCAAATTTTCAGCCAACCGACGAAGCACTTGCGATTGTTGTCCACCGTTGCGATAACCCAGCGTGAGCGCTTGCACGACCAACGTGATGCTAAAAATTGGTACTCGACGTTGCCAGTCAGTCAGCGCGGTTGGTAAGTCATCACCCAACCTGACTTGACGTATAAGCTCGTTGACCTCTTGCCCCAACGGCGCTTCAAATTCATCAAATAAACTCGTTACCGCATTCACCATACTCATACCAGACTTAAGTTGATTGGATAGATTCATTAGCAGCATGGGCAGCTGTCTTTGCAACGCACGATAGCGCTTATTTCTCATTCTTCGATAGAGAACTGGAGGCGACACTACGCATACCAGCAGGGTCACTAGCGCTGCCTTGCCTCCCCACACCAAACCCGCTAATAAAGGTAAACTAGCGCACGCAAACAAGTAGCCTCGAATCAGCCACTTAACGGGTAAAAATACAAAAAACTCTTGTAGTGAGCGCTGCGTATGTTGAGCAAGCGTCCCCTCGAATGCTTGAATTCGATTCTTGTTGAGCTGACGCATCCACGCCAGCCACACGACGGTAGTCATTAGAACGCAGCCAACGACAGCGATTAACATCACCTTACTCCATCAGCGTTTGAGCAATTTTCTCTTTCACTTCTGACGCTTGTGACGCGGCGAATCGCGCGGGCATTCCCTGACTAACTAAGCCCGATTTTCCTCGTTCACGAGCAAATAAGGCACCAATTTGCAATGTTTCACCATCTATTCCGGTTACTTCATCAATGCTGGTTACGACGCGTTCACCTGTACTTAAACGAGCGGTTTGAACGATGATGTCAACCGCACTTGCAATCTGCTGTCGAATGGCAAACACAGGCAAGTCCATAGACCCCATCAAAACCATAATTTCCAACCGCCGCACGGCATCTCGTGCGGTGTTTGCATGGACGGTGCTTAGTGACCCCGCATGCCCCGTATTCATCGCCTGTAACATATCAAGTGCCTCAGCACCACGACACTCACCCACCACAATACGATCAGGACGCATACGCAATGAGTTAATAACTAAATCGCGAATGTGAATCGCCCCTTTGCCTTCTTGGTTCTTCGGGCGAGCCTCAAGACTGACCAAGTTTTGATGCTGTAATCGAAGCTCCGCAGCATCCTCAATAGTAACGATTCGCTCATTACTCGGAATGAAGGAAGACAACGTATTGAGCAATGTTGTTTTACCACTCCCCGTTCCTCCGGAAATAATAATATTCTGTCGGCATTCAACGGCCAGTTTGAGAAATTCGGCAGCTTTAGGTGATAGCGATTTATAGTTAATTAAATCATCAATGGTTAAGGGCTTTGCGGAAAACTTCCGAATAGTAATACAGCTCCCTTTTACGGCTAGAGGTTGTAAGACCGCGTTCACACGAGATCCATCCGGTAGGCGTGCATCGACCATCGGTGAGGAATCGTCGATATGCCGCCCCAGTGGTAACACTATTCGCTCAATCACGCGACGTAGGCTCGGCTCATCACTAAACGTTAAGCCCGAATCTGCAAGCCTACCTGAACGCTCAATAAAAATTTGATCGTGACGATTAACCATAATCTCAGAAACGCTATCATCCCGTAATAAAGTCTCGATGGGACCTAGGCCCAGAACTTCGTCAATCACGTCAGCCACCGCTCCTTCCGAGACTTCACTTTGTTGCGAGTGCAAATCCAGTAAATAGCGTTTCGCGTGTTCTCGTAACTGATTTGCTGGCATATCTTGAAGCCCGCTTTGGCGTTGCTGCAAATGATTTTTCAATGCTTGTCTAAGTTGTTGCTTATTCATCCTCACTCCTTGAGTCCAATACAACCCGCTTGTAAATACCATTCCTTTGCTTGTTGCTGATGGCGCTGTTTCAGTTGATGGCGCTGTTGGTCATAAGCAACAATTTCGCTGGTGACAAAAATCAGTAATTCGGTATGTTGGTTTCGCTGACCACGATGTTTAAATACCTCTCCTGCGATAGGTAACTGCTTTAATCCAGGTAGACCCGCCTCTGACTCACTACTATCCGTACTTAACAACCCTGACAAAACCACAGTTTCGCCGTGTCGCGAGCTTAGTACAGCCTCTGTTCGACGGGTCAAGATGCCTGGAACACCGTTGACTTCTACCGCCGGATCGATATTTGAGACCTCGGCACTCAGTTTGGCTGTAATTTTACTTTCAGCAGACACCGTAGGCTCGATTGTTAGGCGTACACCGTACTCTCGAAAGCTCACGTCCTGCATACCTTGTCCTACCACTTGTGGAATCGGTATTTCACCACCGGCAAGAAATGAGGCGGGCTGTCCACTCTGTGTAGTCAAAACGGGGGTAGCGAGCAATTTTGCAGCGCCTTGCTGTTCGAGTAGTTGAATGTTTGACATCAGAAGAGGACTCCACTGCACGCCCCCTTGACGGCCCCACTGCCAATTCGGGCCGTCTATTTGCGAGTCCCATTGAATACCTAACTGCTGCACAAACTGTTGCTTTATCTCCAAAATAGTGACTTTGAGTCTAAGCATTGGGTGGTCGACACGCGTCGACACGGTTCGGTCAATTATGTTCGGATAAGGTTCGATAAGCTTCTTGAGTGCCGTTCTTTCTAGCGCTGGTAAACTTCCGCTCAGTTCGATGTGCTGACCCTCTTCATGCACATTAAAATTCGGATAATCCCGTGCCCAGGTTTTTAAACGCGTAACGATAGTTTTCGGCACCGCATGCACAATGGTGATAACGACACGTTTATCGTTCGGTCCGATCAACCACATATCGGTAGTACCTGGCAATAAACCACGAACTAAGAGCGTATCTTGCGAGATCAATTTGGCTTGTGCTAGCGCTTCATCAGCAATCATCACTTGTGTGCTGGGTGTGATAGTTAATAGTTCGCTTTGGCCCACCGTTAAGGTCAAGTTTTCGGTGGTGACCGCATTACTGGTTTGAACCCAAGCAGCAAAGAGTATAATAAGTATTCGCTTTACCATCCTATCAATGCTCCTACCAATCTAAAATTGCTGAACGACGCTCGTATGTCTGCCATGGTTGCCGCTTACCGGTGGAACGAACCCACCACTGTATGCCATCACCGATCATCTGCCCTAACCGGAACCGTTGCTTTGCCGAGACCGCCAAAGTAACCGACATCCCTTGACCAAGATCAGTCCCATTTACGGAGAGCACGCGAAGATTCTCCACCACACTTAAGCTATCTTGCATTGGTTTTTTACTGACTAAGTCAACACGATCATCGGGTTGCAACTGTCCATCGTGTAATTGCATCAGGTCGACCGGTAGGGTAATCGCCCAGTGGTTTTCAGGTAAGCGATCGGCCATCCGCTTTTGATAGTTCAACTCGAATTGAGTCTCTTCAACGGGTGAACCTGCGGTTACTGCGCGTTTGATAGGTAGATCTAAGATCGTGCCGACATAGTCTTCTGTCATCCAGCCTGGGTTAACTAAATGAGCCGGATACTGACGTAGCGATAGCATCGAAGCATCAACCAAGGTGCCGGCCTTTAAGTCTTGGTTAAATACCACGATAGCTTGTTCAGGAGGTGTCTCAGCCTTCAAACGTTTAGCCGTCTCGTAGTTAAGGTATGAGCGCAATAACCACAAGGTGAAAGCCGTCAACACAATACTCATGAGCAATAAAATGACCCATTGCTTTTTCGCTTTCACATTCCACTCCCTGGTACAAAGCTAATCAAGTTGAGCATGGTTTTAAAATGCAGTGTCAATAAGTTTCCCAGTTGCCTGAGTTGCTCTACAACCGACTGTCCCCAATCGGTGCCAAACAAAAATACAGCGCACATTAATAACAATATCAGTGACTCTGTCAGCGCTTGTCCTGCTGATGCTTTAACCATATCAATACCGTCCATTGGCTATAGTTATAGAGGCTAAGTAAGCTGTTTAATGCAGGCAAATGAATGAGTTCGTGCGAGCTATTTACGGATAATCGTTGACGTTTTAACTGACTCAACCGAAATTCAAGTTGTCGCCGCATAGCAACGCGTCCAACAGGCTCAATAAACAGCCAATATTGATAGCCTTGTTGCGTCCCGTAGCCGAATGGTTTCAGACCAATATTTATCGGCGGAGGTTGCGTTGTTGGCTTATTCATGTCTATCGATGATAACCACCAGTGCTTATTTTCTCCTTGATGTAATAGCCAGATTTTTTGTTCAATTTCACAAACCCATAGCTTGAGTTCAGTGGTGACAGGGCAATCAGGGAACTGTTCTTCTAATTGATGCCAGTCCGGCTGTGCAGGCTCTACTAAACGTATCAGCTCATGGACTGGAGCGGGGTCAGCCCATGTCCACATCAACAAAGCCATTGGAATATCCGCGAGCACGTTTCTTCCTCCTCAGGGACGATTTCGTCATCAATATGGCCCCAAATTAATGAATCACTTGAGAACTCTCTGGCAAAAGGCAAAATAGCGATGATGTCACGCACTGCATTCAACCACCCCATGTCTAACACACGATTAATCACCCAACCTGCAGGACGGTCGCGTAACGCCGCATCATCCCTCGCCGACCAATCATTGCGTATCTGCGCCATAGGCCATAGCGATGTTTCTTGTTCAGGCTGCACGAAATTATCGATATCCAGTTCATTCTTTACGAGTTTATCCAACGGTCCGAGAACGCGATGACTGACCTGAGCCGAGGTATAATCACTTGAGCGTTGCAATAGCTCGGAATCTTCAGGCTCAGAAAAGATGCGGTGTCGCTGTTGAGCTAACGTCGTCTCGCTCGTCTTGACAGCGGGTAAGAGTTCATCAGCAATAGACAGCACCAACAGCACCCAAAGTCCCGCCACTATAAGCGACTCGACCAATACGTGACCGCTATTTAATTGTAGGTTAAGTCGACTTTTCATAGGCTTGGATGCCTAATACGGTTTGTTCAATCAGCGATAGGGGCGACAACTTTGTTTGCCAAAGCGCATTGAATAGATTTTCCTTCTCGTGTTTGCTGTCGGAGCGCGGAAATAAACTATTGGGACGCGAAAAAAACACTTCGGCTTTTGCCACGGCTTGTTGCTCCGATTCAGGGTCAGTGACTTTGATAACAATTTTATCAGCACCGAGTCGTGCTTTATGTTGTAAGCGAACAAAGCGAAATGCAGGCTGTTTCACTTTGAGCCGCGGCATCGACTGCCAACCTAGCCACGTTGCCCATGGATTGATCCACTCGGATTCACCGTACAGTGATGCCCAACGTTTTACACGAACATACTGTGCCGAAGCCCCCCACGCCAACGGCAAACGCTCTTTCATACTGCCGAATGCCCAATATTTACGCCAGTGCGCTGAAACTGTATCGATAGCATGCCAATTCCATTCACCATTCCAACGCGTTGCCAAGTCACTACCTCCGGCTCGACGAATTTTTAGTGCATAAGTATCGAGCCAATTGTAGGTTCGCTTTTTAGAAAACGGATCTCGGCTCTTCAGCACTAGCGTTTTAAAAAACGCTGACTGCTCTTTGTCACGTGTTGACTCGACTTGGGTCAACCGCCACCAAAGCGCTGGAAAAGGAACAATACCGCCGCCATGAAAGGCGTCCCACTCTAAACGGTCGTCATGTGCCGCTACCACGTCCTCGATCGAAAATGGAATTTCGGCAATTAAGGTGTGCTGTAATACGGTCTGCAGTGCCGAGATCGCTTGAATAATAGCAACGTGAAGCATGACCACGGCAGACAAACCACGCTCAGTGCCCAATTTAATACCTTTAAGCGCTCGCTTGAGTGTAACCATAGGTCCGGTAAGAACGGGAACAAAGGACAATACCGTGGCGCTATTATTGATTAATGACACCATCATATTGAACCAACTATGCAAGCCCACCCACTGTGCAAGTGCAACTTGGTTACCAATCAGGGCTCGGTTTAATAACGCGGCAAAATTAAGCTGCCGCGCCATTAATACACCTGCACTCATAGCAGCATTATCGGCGACACTTTGTAGATAAAACTGTCGACGAGCATGTTGACCTAGCTGAGTGACTGAGAGCAACGCTAAACAAAGTAAGGTTGATAAGGCTAGGTAAAGCGGTAGTGCCATACCTCGGTTACGTAGAAGACGGTTCATTGTTCTTCCGTTTGGTTAGCTTCGTCGTAATTGCCTAAGTTAATATTCTTTTTCGCTACCGTTGATGCGGTACGCGCTGACTGTCTTGCTTGATTGATTTCCGAAGACGCACTTTGACCTGTCATTTCTTTAGCCAGACCCGCGACTTGGTTTCGTAAGCTTTGCCCAAACATGGAATACACACCAATTGCAGCAACCGCAATTAAGGCAACAATAATGATGTATTCTGTCATTCCCTGACCGTGTTGGCGGTGCTGGGTTCGAGTTAAGTGATTAAATTGACACATACTGATTCCTCGAGCTGTGAAAGGAATCCGCAGTATAGAAGGGAAATGTGAGTATCGCCCTACCCAACGAGGGCGATCTAACTTTAACTTACTCGATATTCAGATATTTGTGCATCTGTACCGACAAACGCCAGTTGCGCTCAATACAGGTTTTCATCGCTAGTTCGGTGGCTCGTGGACGTTGACTAATAGGCTGCAAACAAATAACCACATCCGATTTAAGCTTTTGTCCTTGCAACAATCTATCTAAAGCATCTATATGTTTTTGCATCGCGACCGGGTGCTTGATCTCATCGGCACGACTCAAGCAATCGCTGCGCACTAAATAGCCCCCAGGCATATCGAGCTTAGGCGATACTGTCACCCATGTACCGGCTGTAATGAGCAACGCATAAGTACCGCTTGTCTCTATCTGTAATCGCATACCCTGGGCTTCCAGCGCCTCACCCAGTTCTCGCAAATCATACATTGCAGGCTCGCCACCGGTAATCACGACATGTTTAGCACGATAGCCGCGTTGCTTTATCAGTTCGACAATATCAGCACTGGACATCTCCGCCCACTCGGACGTTGCCTCAGGCTTTGCCATCATCGTTGCAACTGACACTTGGTCTTCTTGCTTCACGTCCCATGTGTGTTGCGTATCACACCAAGGGCAACCAACAGGACACCCCTGTAAGCGGATAAAAATTGAAGGCACACCCGTAAAGGTCCCCTCACCCTGCAGAGTTTCAAAAATTTCGTTAATGCGGTAAGTCATGATTTTCGCTAAAATGATTGGAAGCTTAATTATACGGGGAGTCAGCGAATGTCGCAAAAGGTGGTTGTCATTTATTCAGGTGGAATGGATTCATTTACAGTACTGAATAGAGCATTAGAGCAAGGTCATGAAGTATCGGCATTGTCCTTTAATTATGGTCAACGCCATGTGCGCGAGCTGGATGTGGCCGCTAAAGTTTGCGAAGCACTCAATATTCCTCATAAAATCGTTGATATAACCGCAATTAACACCTTGCTAGCGGGCAGTTCTTTAACTGACGACATTGAGATCCCTGAGGGGCATTACGAAGAATCCTCAATGAAGTCGACAGTCGTACCCAACCGCAATATGATTTTGTTGTCACTAGCGATCGGTTACGCCGTATCCGAGGGCGCAAGTGCCGTTTATTATGGCGCTCACTCGGGTGACCACGCAATTTATCCCGATTGTCGCCCCGAATTTGTACGCCAAATGAACGTGGTTAGTCAGTTGGCAAACTACGAACCTGTAGAAGTGGTTGCGCCGTACCTTGATGTTGATAAAAATGCCATTCTTGCTGACGGCTTGCGTATGGACCTGAACTACGCAGATACGTGGACCTGCTACAACGGACGTGATAAAGCCTGTGGTAAATGCGGTGCCTGTGTCGAGCGGTTAGAGGCCTTTGCCGCCAATGGCGTCACCGACCCCCTTCCCTACGAAGCTTAATTAACCGCTGATACGCTCGATCCAGCGTTGCACTTCCTGCCAACGGTTCGAGCGTTGTAGCTCATCCATACGCTCGTAATTAGCAGCGCCCAACATCGCTTGTAAGCGCTGACGACTGCGAGCCGACGTATCAGGTAACGGCTGTTGCAGTAGTTCAAAGGCCGCATCGCGATCATTACATACCAGTACCATGTCGCAACCCGCTTGCAGTGCTGCCAAAGCGCGCTGACGCATATCGCCGACCACTGTCGCTCCTTGCATCGACAAATCATCGCTAAAAATCAGCCCGTTAAAGCCCAGTTGTTCGCGCAGTATGGTTTGTAACCAATAATGAGAGAATCCCGCTGGCTGCGGATCGACCTGCTCGTAAATCACATGCGCAGGCATCATGCCGGCAAGTCGATCGGCCAACATATCAAAAACAGGGAGATCGGTATTAAAAATGGCTTCTTTTGAGCGGCTGTCAACCGGCACTGCAAAGTGCGAATCCGCTGCTACCGAGCCGTGTCCAGGAAAATGCTTACCTGTTGCACCCATACCTGCTTCATGCATGCCCTCAATAAATGCTTGCGCGATATGCGCGACCTGCTGAACGTCGCTTGCAAAAGCACGGTCACCAATCACTTCGCTGCATCCATTAATGTCTAATACCGGTGCAAAACTAATATCAATACCGACGGCTCTTACTTCGCGTGCCATAAGCCAACCCAAATCTTGTGCTGCAGCTAGCTGTTCATCGTGCGGCAGCTCAGCGATACGAGCCATTGCGGGGATAGCACTGAAACCATCGCGAAACCGTTGTACTCGCCCGCCCTCATGGTCAACAGCAACTAACAAGGGAGTTTCAGACGCGGCGCGAGCAGCCGCCACGAGGCTTTCTACTTGTTCGATACTGACAAAGTTGCGGGTGAACAATATCAGTCCGTTAACATCCGGATGCGCTAATAATTGCTTATCTTCGGCGGTTAACTCAGTACCCGCGATATCGATCATTACCTGTGCCATGTCATTGTCTCATGTGTTCGTGTTGATAACCGTTAGTTTGCCAGAGGTGACCGAATTGTACAGCTTGACCCCTGTAAAAAATAAGCATGTAATAAGATCATTAACACGTCGTTAACAAGAGTGGCCAAAATGAAACCTCTACGTTCAGTCTTATCATGCTCGTTGTGCGCTGCGCTTATCGCTTGTGGCGGTTCTTCGTCCGATAACAGCAATACCACAGGTGGAGGAAATAACTTCGCCAGTTGCTCGTTCGCGGATCAAAACCAACGCTTCTTCGAGTACATGCAGGAAGATTATTTTTGGAACGACAGCCTACCGCAAACCATTGAACCTGAGGCCTATGACGATGTTTATCAACTACTTGAGGAATTGCGTGCCCCCGAAGATCGATACAGTTATATTTTGACGCAAGATGAATATGACGCCCTGTTTGTCTCAGCTGAATACGCAGGCTTTGGTTTTTCTCAGCAACAGATTAGTGCTGAACGTGTGAAACTACGTTTCGTCTACCAAGACTCACCCGCATGGGACGCTGGCATGCGCCGTGCAGACGAAATTATTGCGATCGATGGCGTTCCCGTTTCACAACTCCTCGCGAATGGGACCTACAACGATGCATTGGGACCTGCTGAGTCAGGCATCACAAGGGATATTACCTGGCGAACTCCGACCGGGGACGAGCAAAGCGCGACTATTACCAAGGATGAAGTGGCAACGAACACAGTAATGGGTCAAACGATTTGGCAGCTTGATGGTCAAAGTGTGGGTTATTTTACCCTTGATGCGTTTATCAATCGGACAGGTAACGACCTCAATCAAGTATTCAATGAACTGGATGCCAACAACATCGACCGTTTAGTGATTGATCTGCGATACAACGGCGGAGGGTTAATTCGTTATGCTAACCAACTTGCCACCCAGACCGCAGGTACGCAAGTACAGGGCAAAACCTTCATTCAATATCGCTTCAATGATAATAACGCGGCGCAAAATGAGACGGTGCCCTTTAGTTTGGTTGATGGCATCCGTCAGCTCGATCTGGATCAAGTCATTGTACTCACCACAGGGGCGAGTTGCTCGTCCTCTGAGTTGGTAATTAACTCATTACGGCCGCACGTTGATGTGATCACGATCGGTGAAACCAGTTGTGGTAAACCTGTGGGTCAACAACCACAAGAGTTATGCGATAAGGTCACCTTCGCTATTAATTTTGAAACCGTGAACTCGGAGGGACAAGGTCAGTACTATGATGGTCTATCGCCTGACTGCCCAGTAAATGATGCAATTGTCGCCGATTGGGGCGAGTTTGCCGATCCGCTAACCGGTGCTGCTCGCGATTTCATTGTTAACGGTCAGTGTCCAGTGAGTACCGCAGCTATGGAGCACGTATCAACACCCGCTTACAAAAACGCGCCTATCTTTACCATGAAAGATAAGCGCGCCACATTACAGTAAATACCACGTCCAGAGCCGTGCGTTAATCACGCACGGCTTGTTTGCGTAAATCACCCTTCGTGGTATAGAACTGATTGTTTTCGATAATACCGGGGGCAAAGCTATCGACACCAATCGCTGTCATTCGAAGTTTTTCGGTATGAGCCAGCTTATCGGCTTCTTCTGCACTGATAATATTAAGCTCTTTCGCCTTATCGGCTAACGCCTGACCATTCAAGTTACCCGATAGCTCACCGCGTTTTTCGGCCTTACGAAGCTTCTTATAGACGTCTTTCATATCCAACATCGCTAAGAATGCTTTCTCCATATGACCTGTCATATCGTTCTCATCATCTTTCCAATAGCATAAGAACGTGTGACGATCGCGAGTGATACCCGGCTTCATCATGTCAGTACTAATGTCTTGTAATAACTCATCCGACGGCTGTGCAAAGTGATTACCCAATGGGAATACCATTGCGCGCATGAGTACCGCCACTGAACGTTTCGGGAAGTTGCGGAAGAATCCATCAAATGCATAACCAATCTTATGTAGGTGGCTCTGCACTGCATAATGCACATAAGGTAAGTCAGCCGCTTGTCGTCCTTCGTCCTCGAAACGCTTCAGCACCGCTGACGCCATATACAAGTGACTCAAAACATCACCTAAACGCGCAGAGATCATTTCTTTACGTTTTAAGTCACCACCCAGCATTAGCATCGACACGTCCGCTGCCATGGCTAAGCCACGACTAAAGCGCGTTAAGTGCTGATAATAACGACCCGTTTCACCACTGACCGGCGTTTCATTAAAGCGCGAACTTGTTAAACCCATCCAAAGGCTGCTGAACACATTACTAACGGCAAAGCCAACATGTTTCATCAGCAGGCCATCGAATGCCATTAAACCTTGCTCTTCATCTGGGTTCGAAGCGGCTTTCATTTCTTCTAGGACATACGGGTGACAGCGTGTTGCACCCTGACCAAAAATCATCAGGTTACGGGTTAGAATGTTCGCGCCCTCGACCGTAATCGAGACCGGCGTCGCCATATAATTATGACCCAGGTAGTTGTGTGGACCTAGCTGAATCCCTTTACCTGCGTGAATATCCATCGCATGTTCGATGACCTCACGACCCATCTCAGTCATGTGGTACTTGGTCATAGCCGTAACAACCGAAGGTGATTTGCCCTGACATAACGCAGATACGGTGAGCCGGCGCATCGATTCTAAGGTATAGTTTGTTCCACCAATTTTACCCATAGCGCTCTGCACGCCTTCGAATACACCAATCGGTAAACCGAACTGTTGCCGCACATAAGCGTACGCACCTGTCATACGTTGTGTGACGTGACCTGAAGCTGCCGCCAATGCGGGCAATGAAATACCACGACCAGCAGATAGACACTCAACCAACATGCGCCAGCCTTTACCCGCATAATCCGCGCCGCCAATGATCCACTCTAAAGGAATGAAAACATCTTCACCGTAGGTGGTCCCATTTAAAAACGCTTGATTCAGCGGGAAGTGTCGGTCACCCGTGACCACACCTTTATGTGATGTTGGAATCAACGCGCAGGTAATACCCAGTTCTTTCTTGTCGCCTAGCAAGCTTTCAGGGTCGTACAACTTGAATGCCAAACCCAGAACCGTTGCAGAAGGCGCCAACGTGATATAACGTTTTGACCAATTTAGACGAATACCAACGACTTCTTTGCCCTCGTGTTCACCTTTACAAATAATGCCTTCATCGGGAATAGCACCTGCATCAGAGCCTGCTTCGGGACCCGTTAATGCAAAACATGGGATATCCGTACCGTCCGCTAAACGCGGGAGCCAATAGTTTTTCTGTTCATCCGTACCGTAATGCGTTAACAGCTCGCCTGGACCGAGAGAGTTCGGCACCATCACCGATACTGCAGCACTGATAGAGCGTGACGCGATACGCGAAACAATGTATGAGTTAGCCGCTGGAGAGAAATCTAAACCACCATATTCCTTACCAATAATCATGGCAAAGAAATGCTCCTTGCGTAAAAAGTCCCAAACAGGTTTAGGCAAATCTCTATCTTGTTGAACGATTTTAAAATCATCCAACATATCCAATAACTCAGCCAGCTGATTATCGACGAACGCCTGCTCTTCACTGGTCAACTTCGGCTCGGGCGTTTCTAGTAGCTTCTGCCAATCTGGACGTCCACTGAACAACTCGCCGTCCCACCAGATATCACCTGCCTCCATTGCCTCACGTTCAGTGTCTGACAACGGCGGAAGAATGCGTTTAAATAATTTGAACACAGGCTTAGTAATTAAGCTGCGACGAATATCACCCACTGCGAGTACAATGACCAACAGCACGATAATTAATATCAAGATTTCCATTCAACTCTCCAAACAATGGGACTTACAGTCAGTCTAGAACAACCTAGCAGAGCTGTCTGCCTTTAAGGACGTTCAAGTCCACCTGCTATAAATACGATCAAATGTTCAATGACGGTTTTAATATTCACTTCATAATTAAACTCAGCTCGGGCGATTTCAATCAGTGCCTGCCCAGATACCTGCGCAAACACAGTCGCACCAAGTACAAAGTGTAAGCGCCAAAACATTTCTTCATCAGAAAGCTCTGGGTTGGCTCGGTGTAACAGCGACAAAAGGTGCTGTAACACATTGCCGAATGCCGATTGCGTATAGCGTCGTAAATGACCCTGAGTTTCTGAGTAAGCAAAACCGAGTAGCCGAAGGAAGCGCTCGGTGCCGCGTTTATGAATACCGTTCAACGAAAATAATGGCAGCTTGAAGGCTTCAAACACCTGCAATGTTGTTAGCGCTGATTCATCATCAAGACCACGTAACTCCTCATCCAGCGCAGGCATGAACACATCCATGTAGCGTGCTACCACAGCCTGAATGAGTGCTTTCTTAGAACCAAAGTGATAGTTGACGGATGCTAAATTAACATCCGCTTCTTGGGTAATTTGGCGTAAAGACGTTTGTTCAAACCCCTCTTTCGCAAACAATCGCTCGGCGGTATCGAGTATCCGCTTCTGTGTTGAGGGCTTGTTAGACGACGCCCGCACTGATGACGGGGCGTCGCTAGCATGACTTTTAAGATTAGACATGATTAGAAACACACATTTTAAACATGCGTTTAATTTAATCGATGTCGTTTCAGCGATCAAGTGTTCGCTGAAATATTATGGCAAGTTACCACATCGGCGAGTAATTTACAGGTACCCAGTCATAGGCATCGCCATCGCTTTTTACTTGGCCCACACCAGGAAATGGTAAATGCGCGCCCGCGACGTAATAACCCTCTTTCTCTGCCTCAGCATAGGCTTTGATGCGTCGCTCTCGCGCCTCATCTTGATTACTATCAAACGCAATCGTCACTTTCGGTTGATCAAACTGCACTTCCGCGACGTGCATAATATCGCCCCAAAAGACTAAGGTTTGGTCACCTGCATCCAACCGATACATCGTATGTCCTGGCGTATGGCCATAGGCTTCAACACTTTTTATATTCGCGGCGAGCGTTTCGCCCGCAACAAAAGGTTTAAACTGACCGGCTTCTGCGTAAGCACCCAAGGCTTTCATCGCAGCTTTAAAACCACCCTGTTGTGCTTCAGGCACTTGTTGCATTTGTTGCTTTGATAGCCAGTAGTCCGCGTCGTGTTTATCCGCGCGAACGGTCGCATTTTTAAACACGCGTTCTCCATCATCGATCAGCCCGCCGATATGGTCTGAGTGCATGTGAGTAATATACACCTCATCGATTTGATCGGTACTATAGCCAGCTGCCTCGATATTACGGACGAGATTACCTAAAGATGCGCCGAACATTGAGCCCGCACCGGTATCTATCAAAATGAGAGACTCACCGTCATTAATAAGGTAAGCATTGACCGATGTTTCCAACGGTGACTGACGATAAAATTCGGCGAGTTTTTCACGCACCTTGTCCGCATCCATTTGTAACAGCTGATGCACCGGTAACTCTGTCGTACCATCAGATATAGCCGTTACCTCGACATCACCTAACATCATACGGTAATAGCCCGGCGCCGAAGTCTTTTGCTGAGGAGCGCTTGCAATCGCACTGACACTCAAAGTGGTAGCCAACGTTAAGGTTAAAACTGAACGTTTAAACATGGTTTTTTATCCTCTATAGAATGAACTCAACCTAACCATACGTCTAGAAACAGCATTATGACCAATCCAACCATCAACCCGCCACTGGCTTTAGAATGCTCACCCTCGCGGTGAGTTTCAGGAATAATTTCATGGCTAATGACGTAAATCATCGCTCCGGCTGAAAGCAATAACCCCCAAGGCAACAGCCACTCCGTTAAGCCAACAAAAATCCCACCTAACAAACCACCTATCGGCTCAACTAACCCTGTCAAAGCACCAATTAAAAACGCCTTAAAGCGCGAATAGTTAAGGGCTAACAAGGCCAAAGAAACGGCCAACCCTTCTGGCACATTTTGTAAACCAATACCGGAGGCAATCGCTATAGTTGCGTCCCAGTCCTCGCCAGCAGCCGTTATACCGACCGCTAAGCCTTCTGGGATGTTGTGAATCGTGATCGCGATAATGAATAGCCACAAGCGACTTAGACGTGAATTGACGGGGCCTTCAGTGCCTTTGATAAAATGCTCATGAGGTACGGTCTTATCAATAAGAGCAATGAGTAAAGCGCCAGCGAGGATACCCGTAACCGCCATTAACGGAGGAATGATCCCATCGCCATAGAGATTACTGGCAATCTCTAGCGCCGGCACAATCAAAGAGAAAAACGCTGCAGCCAACATCACGCCAGCAGCAAAGCCAAGCAGAATATTGGTATGACGCTGACTCGGTTGCCAGCCAATAAGAACAACACTGGAACCTAGTGCTGTCATCAAGCCACTAGCCCCGCTTACAAAAAAGGCAAGCAACCAAGGATCCATAAATTAGTCCTACGTTTTGATAAAAAGGTATCAGTGTCGCCAGTAGTGGCGATGAAACAATATCAGCACGGTCATTATTTCTAGACGCCCGGCTAACATGGCAAACACCAGTAATAATTTAGCACCACTCTCTAAACTCGCGAAGCTACCCGAGGGACCGATCACTTCACCCAAACCGGGACCTACGTTACTTACGGCAGAAGCGGCACCCGAGATCGCCGTTAGGAAATCAAGATCAAACAAAGATAGTCCTAGCGCGATGAATGCAACGAGGAGAAAATACATAAAACAAAAGGCGACCATAGAACCCAGTAAGGCATCATTGACACGGCGATCTTGGTAACTTTGAACCCTAACTAAGTTCGGGTGTATTAGCTGACTAAACTGCTTTTTGAGTAGCAGTTGTGAGAGCTGAAAACGAAAGATCTTCATACCGCCAGCGGTAGAGCCCGTGCAACCACCGACAAACATCAAGTAGAAAAACACCATTAATGCCCAGTTTCCCCACTGTCCGTAATCTTCGCTTGCGTAGCCGGTCGTCGTTACGACCGATACCACGTTAAAGGCTGTATGAATTAATGCATCAAAGACATCTCGACCACGCGTACCGTGCACCAGTGTGATAAAGGTAATTGCGACGGCAAGAAAAATCAGAAAAGCACGTACTTGGGAATCTTGATACAGCGGACCAACATCCCCCTTCAGCGCACGAATATATAAAACAAAGGGCAAAGCACCGGCGACCATAAAGAGTGTTCCCGTTATCATCAAAAACGGGCTATCGGCAAAATGTCCGAACGAGGCATCATAATTGGAGAAGCCAGCCGTCGCAATTGTAGTCATGCCGTGCACAATCGCGTCAAAGGTGTGCATCCCGCCAAACCAATACAGCAACATCACCAGAAGCGTTAAAAGAATATAGACTCGCCCAATCGCAAATACCATATTGCTCGAACGAGGCATAAATTTACCGGAGATATCTGAGGATTCAGCTTGGAAAAGTCGCATACCACCGACTTGCAAAAACGGTAATATCGCCATCGCCATAACAATGATACCGATGCCGCCTAACCATTGCAGCATGCCACGCCAAAGCAGCACCGCGCGAGGGAGGTTATCAAGCCCAACAATCACCGTAGCCCCTGTCGTGGTGATGGCGGACATTGATTCGAACCAAGCATCTGCGAAGCTCAAGTAGGGTTGCGCGAAAATAAATGGCAGTGCCGAGAATAGGCTTGCAGATAACCAACAGAGTGATGTCAGCAAAAACACTTGTCTAGCTCGTAATTTGGCATCACCCGATTTTTGTAGAAACAACGCGGTACCGACTACCACACCGATAACAGCTAACGTGAGGTAGGTCCATTGTTCTTTTTCGCTGTTTGCGACGGCTACCGCAAACGGTAATAGCATTGCGATGGATAACAATGCTAACAAGCCGCCGACTGCTCGCGACAAAATTTTTGCCGCATCAACGCCAGTAAGTTTAGTTGGCGCCTGCATATGTGACGGCTTTAACATGGCAACGGTTTAGTTCGTAGTATCGAGGGGGGCAAATGATTTGACCAAGTCGTCAACTGCTTTCATTTGCTGCAAATAGGGTTCGAGTTTTGCCAATGGTAGCGCACAAGGACCGTCACACTTTGCTTCATCTGGGTTTGGGTGTGCCTCAATAAATAGTCCGGCTAATCCCAGCGCCATTCCCGAACGCGCTAACTCGGCAGCTTGCGCCCGACGACCGTCCGCCGAATCGAGCCGACCTCCAGGCCGCTGTAAAGCATGCGTCGCATCAAACACGACCGGTGCCATTGACTTCATGTCATCCATGCCCAGCATATCAACAATTAAATTATTATAGCCAAAGCAACTCCCCCGCTCGCATAACAAAATACGTTCGTTGCCTGCTTCATTGAACTTCTTGATGATATGTTTCATCTCATGCGGCGCTAAAAACTGCGGTTTTTTAACATTAACCACCGCGCCCGTTTTTGCCATAGCCATAACTAAGTCGGTTTGACGTGCCAAAAAGGCGGGTAGCTGAATAATGTCAGCGACTTCAGCTACCGGCGAGGCCTGATAAGGTTCGTGTACATCCGTGATAATGGGTACATTAAAAGCCTGTTTTACAGCTTCAAATATTTTTAAGCCTTCCTCTAATCCGGGCCCTCGAAACGAATGAATCGATGAGCGATTTGCTTTATCAAAAGATGCTTTAAAGACATAAGGGATACCTAATGCCTCGGTCACCTTCATAAAGTGCTCAGCGGTGCGGAGCGCGAGATCCTGAGATTCGAGTACATTGAGACCGCCAAATAAAACAAACGGACGCTGGTTATCAAACGTAATATTACCCATTTCAACGGATTGCATACTAACGCTCCTTAACTACCGACAACACGCAGGATTTGACCGGCTAAATAAGCCATATAAGTACCCAATGCATAACCCATCACGGCCAATAATACACCAACCGGAGCTAGCGAAGGATGAAAAGCGGATGCAACCACGGGCGCGGACGCAGCACCGCCAACATTGGCTTGACTTCCCACAGCCATGTAAAAGACAGGGGCTTTTATGAGCTTAGCAACAAGTAGCATCAAGCCTGCATGAATCATCATCCAAATAGCACCTATCAAGAAATATTTAGGGGCATCAACGATTGCGGTGACGTCCATATGTAAACCAATACTGGCGACTAGAATATAAACGAAAACAGAACCAATTTTAGAGGCGCCAGCCGCTTCAAGAGACCGGGCACGCGTGAACGATAATGCGATCCCGCCTGCTGTTGCTAATACGATGACCCAGAAAAACAAACTATCTAAGCTAAAACGACTTAAGTACGGCGCATGCTCTCCGATGGCGGGTGCTATCCAATCGGCCAGTAAATGAGCCAAGCCCGCTACCCCAAAGCCAACAGCTAAAATCAACATCAAGTCGCGTAAACTGGGATTACGCACGTGTTCAGCCTCGTATTTTTCAACTTTCGCGCGAATTGCGTCAATCGCCGAGGTATCCGCGCCCGTGCGCGCATCAATTTTCTTGGCGTTTGCCGCCATATAAAGCAGTACTGCCATCCAAAGGTTGGCAACAATGATATCGACTGTAACCATTGCAGAGAAGATGTCGCCGCCGACTTCGTAAACTTCTTTCATCGCCGCTTGGTTTGCACCACCACCTATCCAACTACCTGCAATCGTAGTCATGCCGCGCCAAACCGCATCCGGTCCTGCACCACCCAGTAGCTCTGGGAAGACTAAGGAGACCAACAGCAACGCTATGGGCCCCCCTATAACAATACCCAACGTACCTGTTAAAAATAGAATAAGCGCTTTTGATCCCAAACCTACAACCGCTTTCAGATCTAAGCTCAGAGTCAATAGCACCATACACGCAGGTAAGAGATAATCCATGGTGATATCTGTCACAGCAGTGGCATTGCCATCGACAATATTAAATGTGTTCAGCAGTGATGGAATGAAATAACACAGCAACAATGCTGGAACGTATTTATAAAACTTTTCAAACGCAGGATGTTTGCTCGAGTGGGTATAAAAAACCAACCCTAAAATGGCTAATAGCAAGCCAATAATCACACCATCATTGGTGATCAAAGCGGTCGTCTCTGCAACCTTAGGTGCAGCTGCCAGCATCTGGATACTCCTTAATTTTAATCATTCTTATTAAACTGTTTTTATCAATGAACAATATGCGACGGTCCAGCATAATTTTCCAATTGTAACTTTAACAACTGAGCGCTGGGGTCATCAGGACATTGCTCAACGAAAAATTGATAGTCGTCTGCTGCAATATGCTGACAACCTAATTCTTCGTACAAATAACCACGATCTCGAATCTCATAGGGATCGTTGGGCCGTAAAACGAGCAACATCTCAATACAACGCAACGCTTTCTCGAAGCGAGCCTCAGCCATGAAGCATTGTTTTAATTCAGTCAGATACGCTTCGATAAGCGCTGACTGCGGTGTTGCTTCTGCCCACTCCCAACAGAATTCTGCATCTCCGTCCATCAGGTGATCGAACCGATGAACAATATCTTCGTAGCGCACTGACTCGCCCGTATGAGGATCAAAAAAGTACGCTTGGTTGTGCGCTTCATATTTAAGTAGCGGATAACCGGGAAAGTCAATCAGTTGAACATGCAAGCCATGACGGTGCGCCGCTGCGTGTAATAACATTGCTAACACCAAGGGCACACCCGTGCGTTGCATACACACATCATGGATTAAAATTCGATGGGATTTAACCCATGATTCAGGCGCATCGCTGTAACCCAATTGGCGATAAAAATGACGTCCCAACTGAGCCATTTTATCTGCCGCGGAGGCGTCTTCCTCGAAACCTCCAAAGTTGTCCACTTGTTGCCAAAATTCATCAATATCGGCTACCTTTCGATAGCCAAGTTGACGACTGATTTCCCAAATAATATCAATTGTTGGTAGCCATTCTTGTTCACTGGACTCAAGAAAAGAATACGACATGGTCACCTAAGTAAAATTGAGTGTGTGAATGCGTTTTGCGTATTTTACGCAAACAGTACGGGCATTTTTGAATAAGCGACATGGAAAAGAAACAATAACCAAGCCACAGCACCTAAAAATCCAACCCAACGCCAAGCAGCACTCGACGCCTTAAAAGCAATTAGACCAAAAATAATGTAGCCGACAAGGCCAATAATTTTATTAGACAGCCATGCTGCGCCAATAGGCGCCCCACCAACGATAATAATCATCGCGATGGCACTTAACAGAAGAAAAGTATCGTTCACATGCGGCACAATTTTCACCCACTTCTTCTGTAACTGTTGAGGGGACTTCAACACCCAGAAAAAACGCAGCATAAATAAAGCCACGGAAATCACGACAAATAGCACGTGCAAATGTTTAAATGCGATATACAAAATTAATTCTCCTTGCCGTCAAAAAAATGCATAGTAGACGCGCTAATCATGACTACGCCAGGACACCGCTTAGGTGTTTAATGACGTTATCTAAAAAGTCGGGAGAGTAATAACGCCCGCGTTCGTCTTGCAAACGCGTAATCATATCACTTTCTGCCAATCCCTGCGCGCGCCAATCGGCGATTTGTTCCGATACCAAGATGACTTGAGTCGGTTGAGCAATCGAGCTTCCCTTTTTGCCATCCGGTAAACCTAATCCATCCCAACGCTCCAATCGATCCATTAACGCCGTAAAAGCAAATTGTGTTGCTTGTTCTTGACCATTTTTCAGTCCTCGCAGTGACGTCGCAATTCGTTGTTGGCAACTGGTTTCGTGAGCGGCTGCGTTAGGCTCAATACACGACAACAAAGGTTTAGCGCGTGTATATAGCGTCAACGCACAACTTATATTGATGGCGGTGGTCTCATCGAATAACGTAGTGCCGATGCGATAAGCAATAGCCTCAGACCCGCCAACGGTGCTGCTATCAAAGTGCACTGCTTGCAGGCGCACTAGTTGGTCAGCAATGCCCGCCATAAGAACGTCTGTATCTTCGATACACACGACATTGTCTTGCGCTTTCTGCACGTTTTCAGCAAATAGCTTTAAGACATGATGATCATCATCGGTGAGCGCACGCGACATACCACCGATAAACAACACAGAGCCTTGAGGACGACAATGGCTCCGACAATACATCAGTACAAAATCATCTCCATAATAATGGCTATTATCACGGATGACGTTATCGAGCTCGGAGAGCGCCTTGCCCGGTAATACAGCACGCAAAGTTTGCCCCATCGCAACGTCGCTATCCTCGCCATTGGCGGCAACAACACGGTAAGCACGGCCATCGTCGGTCGCCGTTGCATACAACGTTTGCCTGGCTCCGCCGATCACCCAACTGAGCTGCTGGACAATACCGTCAACAAACTGTTGCATAGGTTGCAATGTATATAAGTTGGCCGATGCTTCAATGATTTTCTCGAGGCCCTGACGGCTTTGATCGACCGACATGATATCGCGGTACGAACGTAACGACGACATCACCGCAGTAAACAGTTTCTGCGCAGTAAGCTCAGTTTTAGATTTGTAGTCGTTGATATCATAATTGACAATCACTGTACGCTCGGGCGCTTGCCCTGGCTGACCTGTGCGAAGAATAATCCGAGTGTAGTGGTTATCCGCTTCTTCACGAATATAACGAGCGACTTTCAAGCCCGCATCGTCAGATTCCATCACCACGTCGAGTAATAGAATGGCAGCATCAGGATGTTGATCCACCAATTGACGCGCTTCTTCACCCGAAAAAGCACTGAAAAAATCAAGACCTCGACCGAGGAACTCAAAATCGCTTAATGCCAATTTTGTCACCGCATGAACCTCGGGTTCATCATCAACAATAAGCACCTTCCATTTGTCTTTTAGGAGTGCAGGTTGCGAGTGTTGCGGCTCATCAGCAAACATGAACTGATTGCTCATAATGGTCTCTCTCTTATTTCACTTTCTGTCCGCCAGTGATTCGTTCGACATTACCATAATCTCGCCATATGTTAACGTTTTTATAACCGAATTCACGTAATAAAGTTATAACCGCTTGCGCTTGCTGCCAACCATGTTCCATTAGCAACCAACCGTTCGGTTTCAGGTACGCGTGACCTTGTTCTGCGATGTGATGAAGATCAGCGATCCCAGCGCGTTCCGCGACAAGTGCCGAACGGGGCTCAAAACGCACATCACCTTGAGCTAAGTGCGCATCATCCTCAGCAATGTAGGGAGGATTACTAACGATTAGATCGTAAACGCTTCGATCTGCCAAACTGTCGAACCAATGACTGTGCAAAACTTCAACAGCAAGCCCAAGACGTCGCGCATTACGTTGAGCAAGCGACACTGCCGATGCTGACCAATCGACTGCGGTCACCTGCCAATCTGGACGCTCGCTTTTCAGCGCCAGTGCGATCGCGCCCGTTCCAGTACCTAAATCTAAAACCCGTGCATCTGCCGGTAAGGATAGTGACAGTGCTGTTTCTACAAGGCATTCGGTATCCGGCCGGGGGATCAGTGTACTGTTGTCCACCGCAAGAGAGAGTGACCAAAATTCTCGCTCACCAACAATATAAGCAACGGGTTCACCTCGGCAACGTCGCGCAACCCAGTTTTGCAATTGTTGAAATTGTGCATCCGTTAAACGACGTTCCGGCCACGTCATGAAATAGCTCAATGGCTTATCGAGGAGGTAAGATAACAATACGCGGCTGTCAACCTGAGCATCGGCTGAGTCTGAATCCGTTGCAAGCTGTTGACGCGCCCACTTGAGCGCGTCTTCGATACTTAAGTTCATTAATTATCTTGCGACAATGCAGCGAGCTGGTCAGCTTGATGTTCAGTGATAATCGGGTCCAGCAATAGGTCAAGCCCGCCCTCAAGTACCTCATCTAAGCGATATAGAGTGAGGTTTATACGATGATCTGTGACGCGGCTTTGTGGGTAATTGTAGGTACGGATACGTTCTGAACGATCACCGCTTCCCACCAAGCTGCGTCGGGTACTGGCTTCTTCTTGCGCGCGCTTCTCATCTTCCATGCGCTGTAATCGTGATTGCAGTACCGACATCGCCTTGGCACGGTTTTTGTGCTGTGAGCGCTCTTCCTGACACTCAACGACCACCCCCGACGGCAAGTGAGTAATACGAATCGCAGAGTCCGTTCGGTTAACGTGTTGTCCACCTGCGCCCGACGCTCGAAAGGTGTCAACGCGCAAGTCAGCTGGATTTATTTCAATGGCTTCTGCCTCTGGAATTTCGGGCAACACCGCCACCGTACATGCCGACGTATGAATCCGCCCTTGAGATTCCGTTTCAGGTACGCGTTGAACACGATGCCCACCGGATTCAAATTTCATACGACCATAGACACCATCGCCACTTAACTGCGCAATCACTTCCTTATAACCGCCATGTTCGCCTTCGTTAGCACTGACAGTACTTACGCGCCATCCGTGTTGTTCAGCATAACGGCTGTACATGCGGAACAAATCGCCGGCAAAAATCGCCGCTTCATCACCCCCTGCGCCCGCACGGATTTCTAGGTAACATGCGCGATCATCGTTTGGATCTTTAGGCAGCAGTAGTACTTGCAATGAGTTTTCTAGGCTTTCCACCCGCTGTTTAGCATCGGCAATCTCTTCATTTGCCATTTCACGCATTTCGGGATCATCGTCATCAGCCATTTCGTGTGCAGCGGTTAGATCAGATTGCGCCTGTCGATAAGAATTAAACGCACTGACTACTTCTTCTAACTGAGCGTATTCCTTTGATAATGAACGAAACTTATCCTGATCTGAAATAATATCAGGTTCGCCCAGTAGTGCTTGCACTTCCTCATAGCGCTCAATTAATCCCTCAAGCTTGCGCTCTATCGATGGATTCATGCTTAATTGGTTTCCTTATTCTGATTATCATCCTCAAGCCACAATCGCTGAAGCACTGACAAAGTCGTTTGGTCACCCTGCTCGCCCGCTTGTTTTAACAGCTGCGTGGGTCGGTGCGCGAGTTGTTGCGTTAGTTTGTGACTGAGAACTTGCATGACTTGCTCGGCTGGCTTGCCTTGTTGCAACATCGCCAACGCCTTTTCTAGCTGGAGCTGCGCAACTTTCTGTGTGTGTTGCCGATAGTCCCTAATTAACGTAACGCTATCTAGGGAGCGTAACCAATCTAAAAATTGGTTGGCTTCCCGAGCAATAATTTTGCGAGCTTGCTGCGCGGCTTGCTCGCGGTTCTTAATATTTTCGCTGATTATATTTTGTAAATCATCAACCGTATAGAGGTACGCGTCATCCAATTCATTCACTTGCTCCTCAATATCGCGAGGTACCGCCAAGTCGATGAGTAAAATGGGTTTATGGCGACGCTGCTTTAATGCTTTTTCAACACGTCCTTTACCAATAATCGGTAAAGTACTGGCGGTCGAGCTAACTACGATATCTGCATTCGGTAATAACTCACCTAACTGACTCAAACTGTGTGCCTCGGCGCCTACACGTTGAGCCAGTTCGGTGGCACGCTGCAAAGTGCGGTTGGCAACGTTTAAAGAGCTAACACCTTGCTGCACAAGATGTTGAGCAACCAGTTCAGACGTATCACCAGCGCCCACCAGAAGTACATTCGAATGTTTTAAATCACCGAAAATATGCTTAGCTAAACTAACAGCAGCAAAGGCGACAGACACCGCATTTTGACCAACTTCGGTTTCATTTCTAACCGCTTTAGCAACACGGAACGTATTTTGAAAAAGTCGCTCGAGAATACCACCCACCACATTAAAATGCTTCGCCTGCTGGTATGCTTGTTTCACTTGTCCCAGTATCTGCGGCTCTCCAAGCACCAATGAATCTAAACCGCTAGCGACACTCATCAAATGTGCAACCGCATCTTCTTGAATATGATAATAATGATGTTGCTCAAGTTCACTCGGCGTGATGCCATGAAATTGTGACAACCAATGCAGCATCGGTTGATGTTCGGCATGACCATGACAATAAAGTTCAGTACGATTGCAGGTCGATACAATGATGGCTTCTTCAATTCCAGGTAACTGCTTAAGCTCAGTCAACGCCTGTTCTAATTGCACCGGACCAAAAGCTACGCGCTCTCGTAACTCGACAGGTGCTGTTCTATGGTTTATGCCTAAAATTGAAATGGTCATCGGGAGTCGCGGTTTACTCTAACAGAGGGTTGAAAACGCTGAGCGGATTGTACGTGATCGGAGGGATTATTGAAAGTCACAGACAATTCTGGTCAACTACGCAAAACGATATGTTCTATCCTCTTTAATTGATAAAGGCGAATTCCCCTGTGGTGTTAAAAATCTCTCGTTGGACATTGCTGACGCTATTATGCAGCCTCGTTTTAACAGCCTGTAGCATACCCGAACCACCGCAACAAAGTGTCGGTACTAATATTACCAATCAGCAAGTTCAAGCGCACCAAACACGCTTGCAACGAATAAATAGATGGCAGCTATCGGGTCGCTTTGCCTTGACAGAAATCAAATCAAACAGTAAGGACAGTGCTTATCTCAGTTGGCGTTCGTCGCCTCAACAGCAAGATATTGTGATTACACATCCCTTACGTGGGGAACTAGCCCATTTGAATATAAGCGCTCAGGTTGCAACGATAAAAGTCGATGGCGAACAGGTACAAAGCCGCTCAGCGCGAGACCTGCTTTATCAATACACTGGGATGCGGCTGCCGGTAGAGGAGTTGCCCCATTGGCTGTTGGGTCGTCTCGACCCGAGGTTTACGCAATTTCACTTTGATAAACAAGGTCGGCTCATTAATGCACATTACAAAACAAGTGCAGGTGATCATTGGCAACTCACATGGTTTTACCAACCTCAGCAGCTTTTACCTGAGCAAATACATGCCGAAACCGACCAATTGAAACTCAAAATTCAGGCGCAAAGCTGGCAAACTCAACCTTCTTTAAACACTTTGGTATTGTAGAGTCGTTTCATGAACTATTCACAGACTTCACTGGTCCTACCTGCGCCCGCAAAGCTAAACTTATTTTTACATATCACTGGCAAACGTAATGATGGATACCACAACCTAGAAACGCTATTTCAGTTTATTGATATCGAAGATACGCTTTCTTTTGAATCGGTGGCAGGACACGAAGTTGAGTTGATCGATACACAGAGTGCCATTAACGTCCAAGATAACCTGGTATTTCGTGCGGCGCAGCGACTCATTAATCAGTGTCAGCAGCACCAGGTGTCGTACTTCGGCGTACGCATCACGCTTGAAAAACGACTTCCCCAAGGGGCAGGATTAGGCGGCGGTTCATCCGATGCCGCCACAACGCTGGTCGGCTTAAATTATCTCTGGGGTCAACCTTTTACTAAACAGCAATTGCTTTCCATCGGTGCCGAACTTGGCGCTGACGTGCCAATTTTCATTCATGGGCACAGCGCTTTCGCCACAGGTATTGGTGATCAATTCACCGACGTTGAACCCGACCAAAGCTATTATTTAGTGGTCAAACCTCAAGTCAATATTTCAACCGCAGCGTTGTTCGCTGATGCGGGCTTAAAACGCGACTGCAAGCCTTTATCTCCCTCGCAATGGGACTGGCAAAACACCAACAATGTATTTGAATCCGTGGTGCTTAAGCAGTATCCCGCAGTTGCCAAGCTACACGCGCAGTTGCTAAACTATGGACCGACTCGGCTTACTGGCACAGGTGCTTGCTTATTTACTCGCTTTGCGAATCAGCAACAAGCTATTGCTGCACAAGCGCAACTTTCACTACCCGAAAGTTATGTTGTGCGGGGCCAGAACCGTTCATCGCTTATCCGGACATTAACCCAAATTTAGTCGAGGTTTGTTGTGCCTGACATGAAACTCTTCGCTGGTAACGCCACGCCAGAACTCGCGCAGAAAATCGCTGACCGCCTATATATTAAACTCGGAGACGCCTCTGTAGGTCGTTTTAGTGACGGTGAGATCAGTGTCGCCATCAATGAAAACGTCCGCGGTGCGGACGTTTTTTTATTGCAGTCAACTTGTGCGCCCACCAATGACAACCTGATGGAGCTTATCGTCATGGTTGATGCGCTGCGTCGCGCTTCTGCCGGTCGTATTACTGCTGTTATGCCCTATTTCGGCTATGCGCGCCAAGATCGCCGAGTGCGCTCAGCGCGAGTACCGATCACGGCAAAAGTTGTCGCCGACTTCTTATCGAGCGTCGGTGTTGATCGCGTGCTAACGGTTGATTTGCACGCTGAGCAAATCCAAGGCTTTTTCGACGTACCTGTCGATAATGTGTTTGGCACGCCCGTACTGCTCGAACATATGCGTAACCAGAAGTTCGATAACCCGGTCGTCGTATCACCCGACATTGGTGGCGTTGTGCGTGCCCGTGCATTCGCCAAATTAATGGACGATACCGATCTTGCGATTATCGACAAACGCCGCCCATCAGCGAACGTTTCGCAGGTCATGCATATTATTGGTGACATTAAAGACCGTGACTGCATCATCGTCGACGATATGATCGATACCGGTGGCACCTTATGTAAGGCTGCTGAGGCGCTTAAACAACACGGTGCGAAACGTGTGTTTGCGTATGCTACTCACCCTGTATTCTCTGGTAATGCTGTCAGCAATATCAAAGAGTCAGCCATTGATGAGCTCGTAGTCACTGACAGTATCCCACTGAGCGAAGAAATGAAAGCAACCGGCAAAGTACATCAACTCACGTTATCTGGCATGCTCTCAGAAGCATTGCGACGCGTTAGCAATGAAGAGTCGATTTCAGCCATGTTTGATTACTAGGTTGGCTTGGCTATAACGCTTGTTTTAACTTGGTAACAGTGGTACTATTCCGCGCCCTTGGAAACCGGCTTTTGAGTCGGTTTCCAAGTTTTGGGTCAAGACTTGGTCGCGAGTTTTGACATTTTTTACTTATAAACAGATGAGAGCCCAATCACATGGCTAAATTAGATTTTAATATCAAAGCTACCGTTCGTACGGACAAAGGGAAAGGTGCGAGCCGCCGCCTGCGTCATGCGGACAAAGTACCTGCTATTCTTTACGGTGGTAAAGATGAGCCAATCGCACTTGAATTAGACCACAACAAAGTGAATAACATGGCTGACTACGAAGCCTTTTATTCGCACATCTTGACGCTTGAGATTGATGGTAAAAAACACCAAGCAATCTTGAAAGACATGCAACGTCACCCGTACAAGCCTAAGTTAACTCACTTAGACTTCCAACGTGTTGAAAAAGGTCACAAGTTGCACACTCACGTGCCACTGCACTTCTTAAACGAAGAAACAGCTAAAGGCGTTAAAGATGAAGGCGGTGTTGTTGTTCACCACGTGAACGACGTAGAAATCATGGTCTTACCAAAAGACTTACCAGAGTACTTGGAAGTTGACATCGCTAACTTGTCAGTAGGCGATACTATTCACCTAACTGACCTTAACTTACCAGAAGGCGTTGAGTTGGTTGAGTTAACCAAAGGTGAAGATCACGACCAAGCTGTTGTTTCAATCACTGCGCCTCGCGTAGAGAAAGAAGAGTCTGAAGACGAAGCACCAGCAGCTGACGAAGTCCCTGCAGCGAACGAAAAAGACGCTGACGAGTAATAGCGTTAGGTAACCCTAATGGGAACAGACGTTAAATTGCTTGTGGGCCTGGGAAATCCAGGCCCCGAATACGAAAAAACCCGCCATAATGCGGGTTTTTGGTTAGTTGAGGCCTATTGCCGTCGTCACGGCGTAACCCTCACTGCCGATACAAAAACGAAAGCATTGATTGGTCGACATCAAACCGCCACTCGTGATCTCCGCATTGTATTACCACAGACCTTTATGAATAAAAGCGGCTATTCAATTGCAGCGATGGCGCGCTTTTATAAAATTGCTCCCGAACAGATCCTCGTCGCTTACGATGAACTTGATCTTGATCCCGGTGTAGCAAAATTCAAACGAGGGGGTGGCGCAGGCGGTCATAACGGTATTAAAGATACTATCGCCCAGTTGGGCACTCAGGACTTTATGCGTTTGAGAGTCGGTATTGGTCACCCCGGACATCGTTCACAAGTGACCGGGTTCGTATTGGGTAAACCATCCGCGCCCGAACGCGCGCTCCTCGACGAGTGTATCGATGAAGCCAGTCGTGCTATTGATATTTTAATCGATGAAGGCTGGGGCCCTGCGTTACAGCAGTTGCACAGCTTTCGTGCCAGTAAATAGAGGTTTATCTCATGGGATTTCGCTGTGGTATTGTTGGTTTACCAAACGTCGGAAAATCCACGTTATTTAATGCTTTGACCAAAGCCGGTATCGAAGCGGCTAACTTTCCTTTCTGTACCATCGAACCTAATACCGGTGTTGTTGCGGTTCCCGACCCACGCCTCGATGTGCTCGAAAGTATTGTGAACCCACAAAAAGTGATTCCCACTACGATGGAATTTGTGGATATCGCGGGCTTAGTTAAAGGGGCATCAAAAGGCGAAGGTCTTGGCAACCAATTCTTGGCCAACATCCGCGAAACCGATGCGATTGGTCATGTGGTTCGTTGCTTTGAAGACGATAACATTGTACACGTCAGCGGTGGTATTAACCCTGCGGATGATATCGATACCATCAATACTGAATTAGCACTAGCAGATTTGGATTCAGTCGATAAGTCGCTTCACCGCTTGGGCAAAAAAGCAAAAGGCGGCGATGCGCAAGCGAAAGCAGAAATTGCTGTATTAGAGAAGCTCAAGCCGGCGTTAGATGAAGGCGAGATGGCGCGTTCTGTTCACTTAACAGACGACGAAAAGGCGGTAATTCGTTCATACAACCTATTAACGCTGAAGCCAACGATGTACATCGCTAACGTTAACGAGGATGGCTTCGAGAATAACCCTCACCTAGAAACTGTGCGTCAAATCGCAGCAAAAGAAAACGCTGTCGTCGTGCCAGTATGTGCGGCTATCGAATCAGAAATTGCTGAACTTGACGACGACGATAAAGCAGCCTTCTTAGAAGAGCTTGGCCAAGCAGAACCCGGACTCAATCGTGTGATCCGCGGTGGTTACCAGTTGCTTAATTTGCAAACCTATTTCACAGCGGGCGTTAAAGAAGTCCGCGCGTGGACGGTAAAAATTGGTGCCAGTGCGCCGCAAGCTGCAGGGCGCATTCATACTGACTTTGAAAAGGGCTTTATCCGCGCCGAAGTAGTCGGCTACGATGATTATGTTGAGTATAACGGTGAGCAAGGTGCGAAAGATGCCGGTAAATGGCGTCTTGAAGGTAAAGAATATATCGTTAAAGATGGTGATGTCATTCACTTCCGCTTCAACGTATAAACCTTTCTACGACAAAAAACCGGCAATCATTGCCGGTTTTTTTATGCTTAACTTGATGTCTAACTATTCCACAATATCTTGGTGCATCGGTGCTAGTAATGCGAGCAACTCATTTTGCGCAGCAACGGGGACATTCTCCTGTTCCATTGCGGCAATTAAATGCTCCACTAGCGCATTAAAATCAGCGTTATTAATCCCTAAGTTGTTATGTGAAACGGCCATACTGTCGCCCGTATATTCGCACGGACCGCCGCTGACATTACACACTTGTTCGCTGATCAGCTTATGCAGACGTAGAATATCAACATCAGCAAAGTAATGCGCAATACGCTCATCATCAGCCACTCCAAGTAGCATTTCTTCGACGATCGTTTCGATGCCGCTTCGTTCGCCTAACTGTTGATATAGCTCTGACGATTGTGCCTGTACCGCCCCAGATATCATACTACCTAGCAACACTAGTGCTGCACTCACCCAAATTTTCATGTGAACTCCTTAAAAGCTTGCCTGAACCGAAAGGTACCAACCGGTTTGTGACGCTAATCCAGCGATAGACCCCAAATCTGCGTATGCACCAACCACGGACACATGCTTCGAGGGAAAATAAGCAACGAAAATATCTTTCCAGTCGTCCTCTTTGGCAAAGCTCAGTAAATCCGGTTTTTGACGGTACTCAACACCTACCGCCCAGTAGCGATCGAGAAAAACGGCAACAGAAGCTTCTCCCACCCACTCGCGACTATCCTCCTTATCACCACCAAAGCCAAGTAACCCGAGTTGATTTGCTTCTGTATTACGTAACGTAACATTAGCCACCCACGTACGCGAAAACGGTCCCGCAAGCCAAGCTTTGGCGGCGCTCACATAGTAATCCATTGAAGAGTCGTCAGTTGCACCCACCGCCTGAGGTAAGGCGAAGGTCTGATTGCTTTTGTGTTGGATGCCGGCACTGACCTGCGGCATCACCCCATAGACCAAATCACCGCTGAGTCGCGCTTTAACCCCCCAAATAGATTGTTCGAGTTCGCCACCAATCGTTTCTAAGTCGAACTGCTGGCGTGCATAGGAAACTTCAACTCGGTTATTCCAGTTAAAGCTAGCGCCTTGCACACTTAAACTAAAATCATCAACTTGTACTTCCGTCATCTGTACAGTCGCGCCCCACTCACCTTCATCGGCGTAACTGCTGAGGGTTGCCCATGGCACGATTCCACCGCCGCCACTCCCCTCGATAGTGCTTGCGCCGCCGGTCGCCAATAGACGCGATCCCGGTGCTTCAAATTGTTGCGCCAGCGCAGGCTGAACAGCACTCAGCAAGAGTACAGATAAGCCATAAAAAATGCGTTTAGGCATGCTCTTTTTCCTTCAATAGTCGTAAATGTAATTCTTCAAATGAAATCGGCTTACTAAAATAATAGCCCTGCAACACATCACAATGATTCGCTAACAGCCAATGCCAGCTGGCTTCGTCCTCAACCCCTTCGGCGACAACACGTAAGTTCAACTCATGCGCAAGTTGAATGGTCGAACGCACAATGGACTGATCGTCGGGTTGGGTCATTAAATACTGAATAAAGGCTCTGTCAATTTTTAACTCATTGATCGGTAAGCGACGTATCTGCGATAGCGACGAATACCCCGTACCATAGTCATCGATAGAAATCTCGTAGCCGAGCTCACTTAGCATTTTTAAGCAAGCAATCGACTTTTCAGGCTCATTCATCAAAGCACTTTCCGTGACTTCCAATATCAAATAGCGTTGCATATTGCGTTGACTGAGCGCCACTAAATCATTGGCGAGTTTATCGTTGATCAAATCAACCGCTGAGATATTAATACTTAACTTAATATCATCCTTGAACGTTCGTAATTGATTCACCCATTGTTCGGCCTGCTCCACGACCCAGTGGGTTATTTCGGTGATCATGCCCGACTGCTCAGCCAGTGGAATAAATTCATCAGGCCCAACCCAACCCAGTTGCTCATCATGCCAGCGGATCAGCATTTCTGCGGCCACTGTACGGCCATCCGTAGCTCGAACTTTCGGTTGCGCAACAAGCGTGAAGCCACCTCGCGCAATCGCTTTTGGGAGTTGCTCAACAATCGCGAGTCGACGTAAATGCGCCTCATCAAATCCTTCTTGATAAAATGCATTAAACTGATTGTGCTCTTTAGCATGCTTTACCGAAACCTGAGCACGGCGGATAAGACTATCTAACTCACTCGCTTGCTGCGGAAACTGCACAGCACCACAATTAAATTTAAGTTCAAACTGACTCCCCCCAACCACAAAAGGTACGTTAAGACGAACACTCAAATCTTCTAACCGACGAGCTATTCTTGATTCAGTCTCGCCCTCCGTGACCAGCGCAAATTCATCACCGCCGAAGCGAGCCAAGATATCATTCGATTGACATCCAGAAAGCAAGCGCCCTGCTAATTGTTTCAAGACGTCATCACCCATTCGCTGACCCACGCTATCGTTTAAACGACGAAAATTGCGTATGTTGATAAGCAGCAACCACCCCGACGAGGCTGAGTCACCGAGCTTTTCATTCAATAGTCGTTGCAACTCCCGTCGATTAGGAAGTTCTGTTAACTGATCATGAGTGGCTTGGAACCTCACTTTACGCTCACGTAATGCGATAGCAGAACGCATCGACTCAAAGGTATCGGCCAATTGACCGAACTCATCTTTACGTGATTGTAAGTTAGTGGGTGAATAATCACCTGACTTTAGTTTACTTGCAGCCTGAGATAATAGCGCAACCGGCGTAGAAATGGTTTTTGCAACGAAGAGCGCGACAATTAAGGTGATAACAAGCGCTATGGCTCCAATCAGTAAAATCTGAACGAGCAACTCATCAAACTGCCGCATGGCTTCAGCGCGGGAGGTGGTCAAAGAAACGTGCACCACATTCCCCCCAACCGTATTGAGTATACTCTCTTGGAGCGCCAAACCGCTTTGTTGAACCCAGTTATCGTACATTTGCTGTTCGGACGATAACGCCTGTGCAAACCCCTCACGAAGCTCGGAAGGTAGGCTTGAAGCCAACAGCTGGCTCTGTTGCTCCAGCCATAATGTAATATCTGCGTTCGCTAACTCTTTGAGCTGCTCGGTAAGTTTATTATTTACCTCGAAACCGAGCGTCGCCCACGCAATAAGGTTGGGTGCTGTAACGGGCACGGTTACCACTTGATATAGTTGCCCTTCTGACACAAGCAAGGCCTTTCCCCCCTGCTCACCGCTTACTAATTGCTGTAAGTTCAAGTCATGTGTTGAAGCTATTTCTTCCCCACTAGGTGTCTGCAGTGCAATGAGATCGGTGCCGATGCGCTCACCATGGTTAATTAGCGCAGACACGATGGTGTCGCGATCTTCGCTAGCAACCGCGCGTTTAAAGCCAAAGTCATCAGTCAGCACTTCGGCAGCGCGGCGCAGCTGCTCAGCTCGACCATCCATTAACTCGCGGAACACCCGTTCACTGACCGTTAACTCACGTTGTAGGGTGCGTTCGACCTGATTTGATGTGGTAAGTAAAACGGCCAGTACGGCACCACACAATGCTACCGCAATGAGGATACCAAAAATGACCGCGAGTCGGACTTTAAACTGTTTAAACATCA
>NZ_CAXGLS010000014.1:0-49284 GCF_964010655.1 uncultured Idiomarina sp. | reverse complement strand
AATTAGTTGATGATCCTGCTCAGCTCGATTCGCTTGCTTAACACTCAAGGTTATTGGACTTGGCTCAACCACTACAGCAGAAGTTTCGTACGAGCGATCATAAAGTGGCGTGGTTAATTCGTACGTTGGCATGTATTCGCCTGGCGGAATAGTTAGTTTGAACCGACTGGTAAACACCCCGTCTCCCGCTTGTTCATCATATCCTTTGCCATCATCTGAAAACTGACCCACACGCTTAGGTGCAACGCCAAAATTGTCGAAGCTCGAATTGTTGGTGCTAATAAATAACACATCAAGTAATACCGTCTCATGGAAGCGAGCAGTCTCAACAGGAACATCCCCGTTGTACAGCGTGCCCTCGACCTTTATTTGTTCATTTTCATAAAGTGGGGAAGGTAACGGTTTTGCTTTAAATTTAATATCTGAGACGATAACCGCTTCATTTTGCTCGTCGACTCGTCCTGCGACTTGCCAAGGTCCAGGCATCGGATCCTTAATGCGGATCATGTCGAAGTTTTCGTTAGTATACCAAGTGACTTGTTCGATAGGATGGCGTGTTTCATACCATTTACTGCCATCGGGTTTTATTAGTATGAGCGGCGCACTGCCGCGCTCTCGGAAGAACAGCAACGTAATCTGTTTGATTTTGTCATCAATTCGAAATCGCTGTCCCTCAATGGGCAAGCGGTTTGCCATCGGATCATTAATTACGTCAAGCTTAGCCGGTGGTTCGCTATTGTTTTGCGCGTTGCCTTGATCCGACTGTGCGAGTAGTTGGCTACTAAAAGTTAATAAAAGTCCCAGTAATACCGTTGTTACGAATCGAGCCACAGGCACGCACCACCTTCAGATTTTACTATCGCTAAGCGCTGTTGATGTTGTTCCTCTTCATCGGCTGTTGCGCGTAAAACCTTTAGCTGTGGACGATTTTTTATTGCTTGATGCGCAATGGCGCCCGGTTCTTGGTTCTCATTGTCTTGATTTTGACCGTGCAAACTCAACGCTGTTTGCCCGCCCGTCATCGCCAAATAGACATCCGCGAGGATCTCGGCATCGAGCAGAGCGCCATGTAATTCACGAGCAGAATTATCGACATGAAAAGCTTTGCATAATGCGTCCAAACTATTGCGTTGGCCCGGACGCTTTTCACGCGCTAATTGAAGTGAATCGAGTACATCGCAGTAGTCGTATGTCTTGCCGTACATCTTGCCGAGCCGCTTAAACTCAGCGTCCATGTGGCCGACGTCGAACGGCGCATTATGGATTACAAGCTGGCTACCTTTGATGAAATCAATAAATGCATCAACCACTTGTGCAAAAACGGGCTTATCCGCGAGGTATTCGTTCGTAATACCATGCACCGCAATGGCTTCATCCTCAACCACGCGCTCCGGATTAATATAAACGTGAAAGTGGTTTCCCGTCGGCTTTCTATCTATTAACTCAACACACCCGATTTCAATGATACGATGTCCGTCATCGGGATTAATGCCTGTAGTTTCGGTGTCTAAAACGATCTGACGCATAGTGTTTGATTCCTGATATACTCGCGGTTTCAGTTTATTTTACAGTGAGTCGCATGGCTAAAGTACATATTTTTACAGACGGTTCATGCCTGGGCAATCCTGGTCCTGGTGGTTACGGTGTCGTACTCGAGTACGGTCAACATCATAAGGAGCTCAGTGGCGGTTATCAGTGCACGACCAACAACCGTATGGAGCTTCTTGCTTGCATTAAGGGCCTTCAAGTCCTTAACAGAGCCTGCGATGTCATTCTGACCACCGATAGTCAATATGTAAAGCAAGGCATTGAGCAATGGATTCATAACTGGAAACGCAATGGTTGGCGTACATCAAATAAAAAAGCCGTTAAAAATGTCGACTTGTGGCAACAGTTAGACCAAGCCATTGCTGCTCATAAAGTGACATGGGAGTGGGTGAAAGGTCACGCAGGGCATCCGCAAAACGAGCGCTGCGACGAGCTTGCGCGCGCCGCAGCTGAACAAAACCCGACCCAAGTCGATACGGGTTTTAGCACCGAATAACCTCGGTGCTTATTCGACACCCGCAACAACGGGTCTTTTTTCTTCTTGCCATGCGTTCATGCCACCGTCCACGCTATACACTTGCGTGAATCCCATCCGTTGTAAGCTTTCAGCTGCGAGCGCAGAACGTCCGCCTGAACGACAGATTAGGTACAACGGCTTTTCGGCAATACGATCAAGCGCGTCATCATAACCCGCAACATCGGGATGCTGATTAAGCTGCATCTCAAGGACACCACGAGGCATATTAATAGCTTCACGAATATGCCCTTGAGTAAATTCAGCCGGTTCCCGCACATCAATAATTCGCGCGCCGTCCCGCAATGCGTGCTGAAGTTGCTCAGTGGTTACTTCATTTACGTTGTTTTTTGCCGTCTGACAAAGCTTTTTAGCATCAATTACCATAATTACCTCTCTTCAAAATGCCAATTTGCAGATTGTTTTACTCTCGCCGCAGGTAACGCTTGTGTCAAGCTTAAACGCTCTTTTCTCGATTTGTTGACCTGTGGTTTTATATAACATGATTTTTTTACAACTAACCAGTAACCCGCACTTAACCACGAACAGCGTTGACATAGCCACTCACTGTAGCCACCGAACTCGGCATCCTGCTTTGCAAGAAAATGCCCAATAAAATAGCGTTGCCGCTCCACTCGGAATCCCAGCAACGACAGCCAGTCTTTAACGCGTGCTTGGCTGAAATACCGTCCTTGCCACGGGAATGACCATCGCTGACTGCGCCAGAGCCCGCTCAACATAGCAGGGCTCAACGGGTTAAAGCCCGCTAATATCAGAGTACCGTCATCCGCTAATACGCGTAGCGCTTCTCTCAATACTTGGTGTGGATCGGCCGAAAAATCTAATACAAACGGACAAACCAAGGTGTCCACCGACTCATTTTTAATCGGCAACTGAGTATAGTGCGCGCGAACCCCATGACATTTTTCTGCTGGCTTCTGAATTTGACAGATATGTATCGGTCGACCCAGCGTAAAGCCACTGACATCCAGTTGTTGAGCCAAGTTACCAAGCGTAACCGTCGTGCCGTTAAGGCAATGCTTGCGAGAGTCGTCCAGTTGTTGTTGTACACAGGACTGAATCATCTGTCCGTTCGCAAGTTGGTCCCAGTCATCGGGTTCCTGCATTTTCGTACGACGATACGCGGGTTGAATAAACAAGGGCCGACCTTTGTGTTAGGCTAGAGTCTACGCATAATCATAGCGAGGAAACCCAGAGTATGCGAGTACATCCTGTTAAAGCCTTTGATGATAATTATATTTGGTTAATCGAATCCACTCAGGATCGTGTTGTCGTTGTCGACCCGGGTGATGACAAGCCGGTCATTGAATGGTTAAAAGCGAATAAAAAGGACATCGCTGGTTACCTCATTACACACCATCATCATGATCATACGGGTGGGCTTGAAGCACTCAAAGCGCGCTTCCCAGCGACATCTTACGGTCCTGACAATCCCGCTATTAAGGGCATTGACTACGCTGTAATGGAGGGCGATACGGTTCAGATCGCTGGCTTACGGTTTGACGTTTTAGCCACGCCGGGTCACACCCTAGATCATATTAGCTTCTATGGTGACACAGCACTTTTTTGTGGTGACACGCTGTTCTCTGGCGGCTGCGGCCGTATGTTTGAGGGCACCCCCGAGTTGTTCGTTTCGTCACTTGATAAACTGCGTCGCCTACCAGGCGAGACGCGTGTTTTTTGCGCACATGAGTATACGCAAGCGAACTTAACCTTCGCCTCTCTTGTCGAACCCGACAATGCAGTTTTAAAAAGTTACTTAGAAAAAATAAAGCTCATGCGTCAAAACGATCAGATCACATTGCCATCGACGCTCCAATTGGAGCTGGCAATTAATCCGTTTTTACGGTTTGACCAGTCAGCAGTTCGCCAAGCGGCGAGTGATTATGCTGAACAGACACTAAGTTCCTCAGAAGACGTGTTTGGCATCATTAGAGAGTGGAAAGATAACGCGTAGTCACGTAGTATATCCACGTTATATTATAACATTATTAAAGAAGTTAATCATGAATGTACGTTATAACTTTTTAACGAGCTCGTTGCTGTGCGCCTCTTTACTAACATTGTCGGGTTGCCAAATGACGTCTATTTTGCATCCAAGTGAAGATGTCAGCGTCAATGAAAAAGCGCACGAACCAGTGACCGATACGGCTCTCAATCTTGACGAGTTACAACCGGTTCCCGTCGAAGCTAGCTCGACCGAACATGAGAGCAAAAACGCTAAACCTGTGCCAATCGACGACTTATGGCAACGAATTCGCATGAAACTCGCGTTGGATGTACCCGACAATGCTCGAGTGAATTCACAGCGAAATTGGTATGTCAGTCACCCCGAGTATCTTGAACGCGTCGGTAAGCGAGCCGAACCCTTTCTGCACTTAATCGTTGAGGAAATTGATCGGCGCGGGATGCCGATGGAATTTGCCCTACTACCGATTGTTGAAAGTGCATTTGACCCTTTCGCATACAGTCATGGTAGTGCATCGGGGGTTTGGCAATTTATTCCGTCTACGGCGCGCCATTACGGTCTTAAAATTGATTGGTGGTATGATGGCCGCCGTGATGTTTACGCGGCGACTAAAGCAGCACTCGACTACCTCGAAGCACTGCATGATTACTTTGATGGTAATTGGTTACATGCGCTCGCTGCCTATAACTCGGGTGAAGGTCGCGTAGCAGCTGCGATCCGACGCAACAAGCGTAAAGGCGAACCAACTGATTTTTGGCACTTAGATTTGCCGCGAGAAACGCGCGCTTACGTGCCCAAGCTGCTTGCTCTTGCTGATATTTTAGCAAACACAGACAAGTACGGTATCGTTTGGTATCCGATAGAAAACCAGCCGCAACTCAACGTTATTGAGGTACCAGGACAAATCGATCTTGCCCGCGCTGCCGAAATGTCTGAATTACCGCTCGAAACGCTACACCGCTATAATTCAGCTTATAATCGCTGGGCTACGGCTCCCGATGGACCTCATCGTTTGCTGCTACCACAACCGAATGCGAGTATCTTCGAAAGCGCCATTAAGAAAACCGATCCTAAAGATTGGCTCAGCTGGAAGCGCCATAAAATTCGTACCGGCGAAAGCCTGCTGACGATAGCTAAAAAGTACAACACCTCTGTTGATGTGATTCAGAGTGTCAACGACTTAAACGGAGCCTTGATTCGCGCGGGCGATTACTTGTTAATTCCAGTTGCGACAAAAGACCTTGAGCAGTACACCTTATCTTCTAATCAGCGCCGTTTAGCAAAACAAGATAAGCAATATGGTCAGTCAAAGATAAACTATGACGTTCGCTCTGGTGATACGTTGTGGGATATTTCTCGCGCGTTTAATGTTGGCGTTAGAGAGTTAGCTAGTTGGAACTCGATGGCACCCGGCGACTATCTAAGACCAGGACAGCAGCTAGTCATTTGGCAAAAAGGCGATAGCTCACCTAAATCGACGGGTATCTTACGCACCATCGTATATCAGGTGCGTAGCGGCGACTCGTTAGCACGCATCGCTAATCGCTTTAATGTTACTATTTCTCAAATTGAGCAATGGAATAATATAAGCCGTAACCGGTACTTGCAGCCTGGACAACATCTCACGCTTAAGGTTGATGTTGTCAACGTCAATTCGTGACATGCTGCGTATTGAGTAAATATTCACACTCATAGCAGTCAATTTGACCACTTGATCACGTTTTAAAATCGTTCAATACTAGACCTTTAATAAATTCTTAAAGGTCTAGTATTGATGATGCGCTACTTGCTCCAGCTATTACTTATACCCACACTGCTCTTCGCAGCAGTGCCTCATAATGCGGTTGCAGCAGACTGGCGCGTAGAAGGAAAAGGTGAGCTGACCTATCCTTCGGGCCGCAAGGAAGCGATTAACTTTGGTTTTTCTTATACCAAACACTTTGATACCCACATATTTAAAGCCGGCCAATCTCAAATACGAACCGATTCCGTACCGCCCAATTATATTCTTAATGTAATTATTAATGATGAGGGCTTAATTTACGTCGCGGAATTCGCTAATGGCTTTTTCACATCATTCGACCTGTCGATCGGTAGTCACCAGGTCAGTGTTTATACGCGCGGTGAGTTTGAACCAGATAAGCCCTATCGACATATCGTCATTGAAATAGACGATCGTAGCTATTTAATCGACACGACGCATCCTAATTTGAGATTTGAATTTGATCACAATGGTATCAGCGATATTAATGGCAGTGGCTTAATCAAAGATTTACGTTTGCGGAGAAGCGGTTAATTCTCCGCAAACACACGCTCGGGGTTATTTGTTTCCGTTAATTAGATTAATCAAATCGCGTTCTGTTTTCACCGGAACGCCTAAACTTTCAGCTTTTGCTAACTTCGAACCCGCATTATCACCTGCAAAAACAGCAGATGTTTTTTTCGAAACAGAACCGCTGACTTTCGCGCCTAACGCTTCCAATGCCTTTTTAGCCTCATCACGGGTCATTTCGGTTAATGTGCCGGTCAGTACAAAGGTCTGCCCAGCAAGTTCATCACTCTTAGGCCCAACCGCTTTACCCTCCGGAAAACTAATCCACTCACGTAACTTAGCCACAACCTCCTGATTATGAGGCTCACGGAAGAAAGCAATAATATGTTTCGCAACCACTTGACCCACATCATCGACCTCTTGCAGCGCCTCGAGGTCTGCCTTTTGTACGTCCTCAAATGTACCAAAATGACGAGCCAAGTTATTTGCGGTAGCCTCCCCTACTTCGCGGATTCCCAACGCATAAATAAAGCGCGGTAAAGTCGTTTCGCGCGTCTTGGCTATCGCATCCACTAGATTTTGGGCGGACTTCATCCCCATGCGAGGCAAAGAAGCGACGACAGGTGCTTTTAGTTCGTATAGATCTGCAGGCGATTTGACCCAATCTTTGTCGACCAACTGCTCAACTAATTTATCTCCAAGCCCGTCGACGTCCATCGCTTTGCGCGAAGCAAAGTGCTTTATCGCCTCTTTTCGTTGGGCGGCGCAAATGAGTCCACCACTGCATCGCGCAACCGCTTCTCCCTCAATGCGTTCTACCTCAGAATCACAGACCGGACAATGACTTGGAAACTCAATCGCTTGGGCATCTTCAGGACGCTCGCTTTCTAATACGCTGACAACCTGAGGAATGACATCTCCCGCCCGGCGAATACTCACAGTGTCACCAATCATGACGCCCAAGCGAGCAACCTCGTCAGCGTTGTGCAAAGTCGCGTTTGATACAGTTACACCGCCGACTGAAACGGGCTCTAAACGAGCCACTGGGGTAATTGCCCCGGTGCGACCCACCTGAAAATCAACGCCAGTAATACGCGTTAGTTGCTCTTGCGCAGGAAATTTACGCGCAATCGCCCAGCGTGGCGCACGCGCAACAAAGCCCAGCTCATTTTGCATACGAATCGAATCAACCTTATAGACAATACCGTCAATTTCGTAACGCAGTCTGTCGCGCTTCTCGAACATGGCTTGATAGTATGTCTCGCACGCCTCAACCGATTCAACTCGTTTTACTTCATCGTTAATCGGTAGACCCCAAGCACTTAACTGCTGCAAACGTTCATAGTGCGAGTCAGCCAACTGTTCTTGATCTTGTTCGCTTACCACGCCCAAGCTGTATGCGTAGAAGTGCAGTGGTCGTTTTGCCGTAATTCGAGAGTCGAGCTGACGCAGACTCCCTGCTGCGGCATTCCGAGGGTTGGCAAATACTTTCTCATCGCGCTTTCGAGCATTGTCATTAAAGCGTTCAAATGCGTCCGTCATCATGAATACTTCCCCTCGCACTTCTAAACGTTCGGGCGCATCATCACTTAACTGCAGGGGTACGTTCTTTATCGTCTTAACATTGGCTGTTATATCTTCACCCGAATAGCCGTCACCACGAGTCGCAGCTCTCACCAACTGTCCGTTTTCGTATAAAATACTGACAGCCAAACCATCAAGTTTAGGCTCGCAGCAGAACGCCCAAGCCACCGAACTATCCACCCGCTGCTGAATTCGCTCAGCGAACGCAGAAAACTCCTCGCTAGAAAACGCATTGTCTAACGACAACATCGGCAGCTCATGAGTGACAGAAGTGAACGCATCAAGTGGCTTACTACCTACTTTTTCAGTCGGCGACTGCTGACTTTTTAACTCCGGATTATTGGCTTCAAGTGTTTGCAGTTCGCGAAATAATTTGTCGTATTCGCTATCCGGTATCGTCGGCTCATCTAGCTCATAATACTCTTTATTGTAGCGTGTTAGCTGTTGCTCTAGCTCACGCATGCGTTTTTCTACAGTCGATGAACGGCTCATATCGTTGTGTATATCTCTTTAAGACGTGGATTCGTATTGGCGCACTTTTTGATGGGCTTGCTGAATCGATTGACGCGTTAGCAGTTGACGAGAACCATCGAGTACTTGCCCCTGTGGAATTTCAGTCGCCAGTTTCTTCGCTGCATTGAGCATCATGTTGAAGGCTTGCTGCCCATCGTAATTGATAGGTAACGTCATAAACAATGCAACACCATCGGTTTCAAATTGTTCTATGTTATCAAGATCAAAGGTACCTGGATTAAACATATTGGCCACAGAGAAGATCAAGGTTCCAGTACCGTTAGTATTTTCGTAGCGATGGAAAATTCCCATTTCACCAAATTTACAGCCTAACTCGGTCATCATTTGCAATAATAGCGCACCTTGCACGTTACCTTTTACAAACAACGAGATGACATCCTGCGGCGGTTGAGGTTTTTCTTCGGCTTTCGTTGCAGAAGTAGCTTCAGGTGCCGCTTCGAACGCTGGTTGACGTTCTGTTTCTAGCTCAGGCTCATCCAGGTTTTCATCCTCTGTAGGTTCGGTTTCAGTTTCAGCTTCTTCAACCGGTGCAGGCTCTTCATCTTTATCGACCCGCATCGATGGTAATGGTGTTTCCTCGTCGTCCGTCTCTAAATCAAGATCCATCGACATTTGTGTAGCTTCGTTTGACGTTGTATTGGGTTCATCACGTGTTGCTTTAATCGTTTTTACCGCACCAATACCGTCCGCATCAAAGTCATCATCGGATTGCTGTTGGTGACGCTTTTCAGCGACTTCGCTCTGCGCTTGTTTATAAATACTATTGTTGCGCCGCATCGTCCACAAGCCATGGGCAATAATGCCAGCAATCAGCAATACTCCAATAATACTGAGTGTTATCTGTAAATTGCTCATCTCATACTTCCTTTATTATTATGCTTCGGTCATTGCCACAGCTTGTTCAATATCGACAGCGACGAGTCGTGATACGCCGGCTTCCTGCATCGTCACTCCAGCCAAGTGTGTTGCCATTTCCATAGCCACTTTATTATGACTGATATAGATAAACTGTACTGTTTCAGACATTTCTTTTACTAAACGGCAAAATCGGCCGACGTTGGCATCATCAAGCGGTGCGTCTACCTCATCAAGAAGACAAAACGGCGCCGGATTGAGTCTAAAAATAGCAAAGACTAATGATAAAGCGGTCAACGCTTTTTCTCCACCGCTGAGTAAATGGATCGTACTATTCTTTTTCCCTGGCGGTTGCGCCATGATAGTTACACCGGTTTCAAGCAAATCACTATCTGTAAGCTCGAGGGATGCCGAGCCGCCACCAAATACTTTCGGGAACAATGCTTGTAAATCACCGTTTACCGCATCAAATGTCGCTTTAAATCGTTGTCGTGTCTCACGGTCAATTTTTTGTATGGCTGCCTCAAGTGTTTCTAGTGCGGACGATAAATCATCATATTGTTCGTCGAGGTAATCTTTACGTTGTTTTTGCGTTTCGGCTTCTTCAATTGCCGCCAAATTAATAGCACCTAACCGACCGACTTGTTGTGTAGTACGTTCAAGTTGCTGCGAATACGTTTGCTCAAGCTGGCTCATGGTCGCCCCTTCATCCACCGCTTCATGCAAACGTGGCAAGATATCCTTGAGTGTTTTTTGAGTTTGCGAGAGTTGCTCAAGTACACCTTGTGTCCGTTCATCCAGTTTAGCGTACTCAATATCGAGACCTTGCAGTGCCTGCTGAGTGCGATCGATTTTAAGCTGCAATTGAGAACGGCCTTGACTGAGCTCATGAATGTCTAATTCCACCTGCGCGAGCGCATCGCGCGCTTGTTGCAACGCTTCACTGCGTTCCTCGCGCTGTGCTAACAGGTCTTCGAGTCGTGCCTGCTGTGGCTCTTCGCTTTCACCCTTCTGTGCCGCTAATTCATTCAACTCAAGATCAATCGCCTGCAAACGTTGACTTTGTCGTTCGGACATACGTTGAAGCTGAGCGTGTTGTTCTTGTGTACTCGTCAGCTGTAAACGGTGTTGGTCGAGTTGTGTGCGAACACTCTGTGCTTGTTGTTCGCACTCGCGCTGATGTTGTTCGACACTTTCGCGTTGAGATTGATTGAGTTCAATTTGTAGCTGTTCAAACCGCTGCTCTAGCTCGTCCGCGGTGGATTCACACACTGCCGCCTGCTGCTCCGCACTCTCTAATTTAGACTTAATTTGCGCCTCTTTTTCGGCAAGCTGTGACAAGGTGCTTTCAAATCGCTGATGTTGTTGCTGCGCATTCTCTAATTGCTGCTGCGCACGGACCCACTCCTCTCGCAGTGTATTGTGAGCTTGCTCGACTCGGTGTTGAGCCTTTTTAGCTTCATCTAGTTGCTTCGCTAAACGATCGCACGCTTCAGCTGTTTGGTTTATCTTTGTTTCAATCGCGTGCTGGTTTTGCTCTAATTGCGCCAGCTCAGCTTGCTTGTGCAATAACCCCTGCTTGTTATCCTCTCCCGCGCGATGCACCAACCCGGGCAATATAACATCCCCTGCCTTGGTCAATGCCGCGATGGCTTCCGGACACTGCCGTAATAAACGTTGTCCATCGTCTACTGTTTCAGCGATTAAGCAACGTTGAATTAACGGCCAATCACCCACAGAGCCTGATACCACATCAGCCAATCCCGTTACGCCTTGCGGCAAGATCATAGGTTGGTCAGGGCTTGATAGCATGGCTCCCTTCGGGAGCGAATCAGTCAATGCGTTATCTTCGCTCCAGTAACTATTGAGCCACGGCGACAACCAGACCTCCACCGCATCTCGCCACGCCGGTTCAACATCGAGCATTTCCGGCATGCTGCGCAAGTCGTTATCCTGCGCCCATTGTCGGACATACTCATTGACGCTGCCATCCTCGCCTGCAAGCCACTCTCGTAACAGTTCAGCACGCGTTTGCTGACTGTGCTGTTCGCGCTGCAAGCCTTGTAATTGTTCTCGGTGCGCTTGCAAAGCGTGTTGTGCAGCTTCATAAGATTGCGTCGCGGTCGCTAAGTCTGACTCACTCTGATTCAGTTGCGTACGGATATCGGCTAATTTTTCTTGCTGTTCCGCAATACCAATGGCTTGTATTTGTTGAGTCACTTGCACGCGTTGTTCGTCAAGGTCTGTTAAAGCTTCACGACTGTGGCTTTTGGTGTGTTCAGATTGTTGCAAAGCCAATTCATTGCGCTGTCTTTGCTGCTCAACCTCACGCATTTGACGTCGCGTTTGTTCTTCATCATGTTCGACGCGCTGAAGTTGCTCACGGGCTTCGTCGTGGCGTGTTGTAGCCATTTCCAATTGCGCTTCAAGTTGCTCTAAGCCGGGCTCAAGCTCCGCGATTTTCTGCGCCAAGCGTTCGGCACTTTGGCTGTCTTCTGCATCATGTTCGGTCAATTGTTCACGTTCTTGCTTTAACTGCGCAACACGTGCTTCCCGCTGCTGTTCAAGTTGGCGTTGATGCTGCATCGCCTGTTCAATGCGCATGATCTGATGATTACATTCATACACTGCCTGTTGTGCCTGTTCGACTCGCTGTTTAAGCTCCTCAGCGTGTTCACGTAGCGAAATGACGCCTTTTTCATCGCCCGTTTGCTCGGTTTGCCAGCGATCGAGCTCCAAACGATAATGGCTGCGTTGCTCTCGCAATTGGTTTTGCTTTTCGTTTAACTGCCACCAGCGACTACTTAAAAGCAGTGCTCGTAAATCGCGCTCTTGTGCTTTAAGTTCTTTATAGCGCTGCGCGGCGGCGGCTTGACGTTGCAATTTTTGCAATTGCTGACCGAGTTCTTCGCGCACATCGCTGATCCGCTCGAGATTTTCTCGAGTGTGTAACATGCGATTTTCGGTTTCCTTACGGCGCTCTTTGTATTTTGAAATACCTGCCGCTTCCTCGATAAAGATACGAAGCTCTTGCGGTTTCGACTCGATGAGTCGAGAGATCATGCCCTGTTCAATAATCGCATAACTGCGTGGACCCAAGCCGGTACCAAGAAATAAATCCGTGATATCTCGTCGCCGACATTTGCTGTTGTTCAGGAAGTAATTTGACTGACCATCACGCGTCACTTGTCGCTTTACCGAAATCTCATTATAGGAAGCGAACTCGCCTTGAATGCGACCACTGGTATTATCGAAGACCAGCTCAACACTCGCTTGAGAGACAGGCTTCCGCGCTTGCGAACCGTTAAAAATCACGTCGGTCATCGCATCACCGCGCAAGTTTTTAGCGGAGCTCTCGCCCAGGACCCAACGCACCGCATCAATCACGTTTGATTTGCCGCAGCCATTGGGGCCGACAACACACGTCATTTGATCGGGAAAAGGGACTTTGGTGGCATCGACAAACGATTTAAATCCAGCCAGTTTTATATGTTTCAGGCGCATCTTGTTATCGTTATATCCATCGCGCGAGTTCGTTTAAAGATGAGCTAGAAACTCTAGCAGATTCATTTGAGTTTTGTAACAATTTAGCCACTGCAAAACAGGCGTTTTAGCATTATCCTATAACTATACATCAACTCAACAAAGGTTACTCAATGCAAAAAGCAGTGTTCAGCGATTCGGGCTTCGCCTATTTGCTTCGTGGGTTTCAATTAATGACCACCAAAGGTCTTAAACGCTTCGTGCTGGGTCCAATCTTGATTAACTTCGTGTTATTTGCGGCCGCGTTTAGTTGGCTCATGAGTCGCACCAGTGATTGGATTGATCAGTTAATGGCGTGGCTCCCAAGCTACTTCCAGTGGCTAGAGTATCTTATTTGGCCACTGACTGTTCTTTTTATACTGGGCTTATTTGCGTTTATTTTTACCGCTATTACGAATATCATCGCCGCGCCTTTTAATGGCCTACTCGCCGAAAAGGTTGAACAATATGAGTCCGGTCAGCCATTAGGGGACGATGGCGTGATGGGATTAGTTAAGGATATTCCACGCACGGTTGGTCGTGAGTTCCAAAAACTCGCCTACTATCTGCCACGCGCCATTGGATTCTTTTTACTCTCACTGTTTGTACCGGTCATCGGTCAGGTCATCTGGTTTTTATGGGTATGCTGGATGCTTGCAATTCAGTATATGGATTATGCGTTTGACAATCATAAGCTCGATTTTGGTCGCATGCGCTTTGAGTTGCGTGCACAAAAGTTCCGTTCTCTGAGCTTTGGCATGGCGATCACAATCATTACCATGTTGCCGTTTATCAACTTGATCATCATGCCTGTCGCAATTGCTGGAGCGACGTCCATGTGGGTCGATCACTACCGGGTTAAAGCGTTAAATTCAGACGTGTGATAGCACGTTTTGCGTCTGTTTTGCAGATTGCGGCTTCGCCAAAATAGCTAACACGTTATTACGGAGTCGCAATCTATGAACAGCAACACTTTATATGCATATCTGTACCTGCCCGAAAACAATATCATGCTAATAAGCACATCACTGTCCTCACTATCAACGCGTAAAAGTCGGGCGAAAATTGCCGATGCGCAAAAAAAATGGCTACGTCAATTCGAGGTCACTGACCAACAGCGTTTCAAATGCGCTATTGAGTTGCTTAAAAACAGCTCAACTCCTCATGGAATATGTTTGCGCTTGCAATTAAATGGCTTACAACACGTCTTAATGCCCGTCGTTTTGCAGCGCCAATTATGGATTTGTGGGCAGGTCAGTATTAATCATCCCCGTCCGCCTCACTTTCAACGGATTTGTGCAGCGTCGTTGCACTGAGTTGTTTGCTTGTTTGCACCCCCATCGTACGAAACTTTTCAACCCGAGTGAGTAGGTTGCCACGCCCTTGACTGAGCTTTTTCATCGCATCTTGATAGCGTTGTTCAAGGGTTTGAATTCCTGCTCCTATCTTGTCTAAATCCTCAACAAAGCCAACGAATTTATCGTATAGCTTACCAGCCTCCGCAGCGATATGCTGAGCGTTTTGGTTTTGGTGTTCGTACTGCCAGATATTGTGAATAGTACGTAAAGCAACGAGTAAATTAGTTGGACTCACCAACATAATTTGTTCATCAAGCGCCAGCTTAATTAATTCAGGATCTTTGTCCACGGCAAGCAAAAATGCTGGCTCAATCGGCACGAATAGCAATACATAATCGAGCGTTTTGATACCTTGTAGCTGCTGATAATTTTTTTTGCCCAATTGCTTAATATGCTGTCTTAGGGACTGAACGTGTTCATTAAGCGCGCTCTTACGTACCGCTTCATCATCACTATTAAAATAGCGCTCATAAGCCGATAAACTGACCTTTGAGTCAATGACCACATCGCGCTCATTGGGTAAGTGAACGATGACATCAGGGCGAAACCGTTTGCCGTCATCATCAGCCAATGATGACTGCGTATCGTACTCGTGACCTTCCCTTAATCCTGACTGCTGAAGAATACGTTCAAGTACCACCTCACCCCAGTTACCTTGATGTTTATTATCACCTTTTAGAGCTCGCGTTAACGCATCGGCCTCTTGCGCCATTTGTTGATTCAAGGTTTTGAGCGACAATAATTCACTGCGTAATGCGGCTCGCTCTTTAGTTTCATCGCTATGCTGTTGTTGCACCTGCTGTTTAAAGCTTTCTAGCTGCTGCTTAAAAGGCGCTAAAGTCGCTTGTAAACTTTGCTGATGCTGTTGCTGCATTTGATTAGAACGTTGTTCGAATATACGGTTCGCGAGGTTCTCAAACTGCTGCGACATACGTTGCTCAGCCGCTTCGAGTGTGCGTAACTTATCCTCGCTCGCACGACGCTCTTGTGCAGCGGTCGCTCTTAAGGTTTGCCATTGCGACTCGGTATAGTGTAGGCGTTCGCGAAGTTGCTCAAGTTGCTCTATCTGATTATCCACCGTCTGCTGCAATGACTCAACACGCCTCGCATGGGTGCGCCAGAGTACAGCAAATGTGACACTGGTTAAGGTGGCTACAAACAAAAGCACCACCCAAATGGTGGTGCTCATGGTCATCATGTCGTTCAACACGATTTATGCTCCTAGCTTTTCATCAAGCTCTGCAATTTTAACCTTCCAAATCGCAGGACCCTGCTCGTGCGCATTGTGACCGTCACTATCGACCGCCACTGTCACAGGCATATCCTCGACTTCAAATTCATAGATAGCTTCCATACCTAAATCTTCAAAGCCTACAACACGCGCTTTCTTGATCGCTTTAGCCACCAAGTATGCAGCACCACCGACAGCCATAAGATAAACCGCTTTATGCTTGCGTATACTTTCAACCGCTTCGGGACCACGCTCCGCTTTACCGATCATTCCAATAATACCGGCCTCTTCGAGCATCATATCGGTGAACTTATCCATTCGAGTTGATGTCGTTGGACCCGCCGGACCGACAACCTCTTCACCAACAGGGTCAACGGGACCAACGTAGTAAATAAAGCGATTGTTAAAGTCGACGGGCAGTTCTTCGCCATTAGCCAGCATCTCTTTAATGCGCTTATGAGCAGCATCACGTCCGGTCAAGAGTTTACCCGACAACAAGACCGTCTCCCCCATTTTCCACTCTTGGATGTCTTCCTTAGTGACCTCATCCAAATTCACACGGCGCGCATCATCACCCAGTTCGAACGTCACTTGCGGCCAGTCTTCTAATTTTGGTGGCGTTAAGTCCGCAGGACCCGAGCCATCAAGCGTAAAGTGCGCATGACGTGTGGCAGCACAGTTGGGAATTAAAGTGACAGGTTTGGATGCTGCGTGAGTTGGCAGTGATTTGATTTTCACATCCAATACCGTGGTCACACCACCCAAACCCTGTGCGCCAATACCCAATGCGTTTACTCGATTAAAAATCTCTAAACGTAGCTCTTCCTCAGCGTTCTGTGGACCACGTTCGATAAGCTCATGGATATCTACCGGATCCATCAGTGACTCTTTTGCTAGCACCGCTGATTTCTCCGCGGTACCGCCGACGCCGATACCCAGCATCCCCGGTGGACACCAACCCGCGCCTAGCTTTGGTAAGGTTTCAACAACCCAATCCGCAATCGAATCGCTCGGATTAAGCATCGCCATTTTCGACTTATTCTCTGAACCGCCACCTTTGGCTGCAATCATCACTTCGATTTTATCACCTGGCACCATATCTAAGTGCACTACCGCAGGCGTGTTGTCACCTGTATTTTTGCGCGTACCGGCGGGATCGGCAACGATGGATGCACGTAACGGGTTTTCAGGATTCGTGTAAGCACGGCGAGTTCCCTCATCAACCATTTGCTGCACGGTTAAATCGGTCTTATCCCATTGAACACCCATTCCGACTTTGACAAAACACGTCACGATACCGGTATCTTGGCAAATCGGGCGGTGCCCTTGCGCAGACATGCGCGAGTTCGTCAGCACTTGCGCGATGGCGTTTTTCGCCGCCTCACTCTTCTCACGCTGATACGCTTCATCAAGCGCTTGAATAAAGTCGATAGGATGGTAATAGGAAATGTACTGCAATGAGTCTGCAATACTGTCGATAAAATCACTTTGACGAATGATGGCCATTCACTGCACCTCAGCTTAGCTATGATATTAATACCGCCGCAAACAGGCATTTACACGGCAGAATAGTGCCGTTCATAATAGCGTTTTCAAATCGCCATGACTAGAGATGATTGGGTTAATGCCTATGGTATACTGCGTCTAAAACGACGATAAGCCGTAAACTTTTGGGGTAAACGACACTGTGCAACTGACACTTCGTGAACTAATTGATCATCGGGTCCCAAGCCAATCTTCTCGAGCAGAGGACTGGGACCTTTGGGTACAACAACGTTTTGCTTCGATACAGCACCAGGAGTATAGTCTTTGGCTAGATTCCGCTGCTTTTGACCATCCCAATAGTCGTTATCATATTCTCCTCAAGCAACCCGAGTACGTCTTAACAGCACGAGGTCAGGCTACAACGTTAACTCGAACATCTGAGCAGAGCCCTTTGGAGCTGAGCTGCTCAGCAGACAACTTTATTTCTGCCGCCAGTCAAATTCATGAACAGTTGGGTAGGCAAATACAACTTGATGGCGACGCCGATAGACTCCCCTTTTGCGGAGGTCTTGCTGGTTTGATGGGTTACGACCTTGGCCGTCAATTAGAAAGGCTGCCTGACGTTAATCCAGATGAATATGAGACTAACGATGCTGTATTTGGTATTTATCTCAATGCCCTAATCATCGATAAGCTGGAAAAACGCGTGTTTCTTCTAGCCCCTGCAAACACCTTTAATGAACGCCAATCGCAATGGTTAGAGCAGTCAGCGTGCTCAACTAAGCCATTTAAGCTGACCAGCGAATGGCAAAGCAATATGTCTGCCGACGATTACCTGAGCCGGTTTAATGCAGTGAAAAACTATCTTGCGGCCGGAGACTGTTATCAGATTAATCTCGCACAACGCTTCAGCGCTCATTACCAAGGTGCGGAGTGGCTCGCCTACCTTAAATTGAGAGCAAGCAACCGCGCACCATTCAGTGCATTCATGCGCTTACCGACAAGCTGTTTACTGAGTGTGTCGCCTGAGCGATTTATTTCTGTTTCAGCACAAGGTCAAGTCGAGACTAAGCCCATCAAAGGTACGCGTCCCCGGAGTCATTTAGCAGAGCAAGATGAAGCCAATCGCTTAGCGCTGATTAACGCTGAAAAAGATCGTGCTGAAAATCTGATGATCGTCGACCTACTGCGAAATGATCTGAGTAAACATTGCCAACCTCATTCAGTCGATGTGCCAAAGTTGTTTGCCGTCGAGAGCTTTCCTGCCGTCCATCACCTAGTCTCTACCGTGGTCGGTCAGTTAAATCCGCACAGCGACACCTTCCATTTATGGGGCGGCGCTTTTCCAGGGGGCTCGATCACCGGCGCACCCAAGGTTCGCGCAATGGAGATCATCGAAGAGCTTGAACCTAATCGTCGAAATGCGTATTGCGGCTCCATTGGATTCGTATCAGTAAACGGTAACAGCGATAGCAGTATTACCATTCGGACCTTAGTTGCTGAACGCGGGATCATACATTGCTGGGCGGGCGGCGGGCTCGTGTACGATTCGAAGGGAGAGGAAGAGTACCAAGAAACATTTGATAAAGTTGCGCGCATTTTGCCAACGTTGGAGACGACCGATGATTAAAACGCGCGCCGAATTCTTGCGTCGCTTCAACTTACAACCGTCCCCTAAGATCGAGCGTCGAGTAGATAACGTGCTGAAGCAAAAGCTACGTCCTGCTGCTGTGATGATTGTATTAGTTGAACGACCTCATGGCTTATCGTTGCTACTCACGCAGCGTGCCAAAACGTTACGTAAACACGCCGGCCAGATTAGTTTTCCCGGTGGACGTTTCGATCAGTCGGATCGTAACTTACTCGAAACGGCACTACGCGAAACTGAAGAGGAAATTGGTTTAAATCGGAGTGACATCGAAGTTATTGGTCGTTTACAAGATTATCCGGTACTGAGTTATTACAATATTCGTCCTTTCATCGGGTTTGCTCGCATCCACCACGAGCTCAAGCGGCAACCCAGTGAAGTGGCCGAAATTTTTGAAGTCCCACTTGCCGACATCCTCGATCCCTATAATCATTATGCTTATCGTATTCGGAAGTTTATCTACGACCGTATTTACTTTATTCCATGGCAACATCGCAATATATGGGGCGCCACTGCGGGCATTCTTCGTGAACTCGCCGAGCACTTGCAACCTGAACTGAAACAACAGGTAAGTCCACTCAATTAGCGATTAACCAAAGTAGTTACGCTATACTCGCGAAATCTATATTATTCCGCAATTTTACTTGCCATACCGGGTGGCAAGCATGCGACAATAGGTATAATTTCTCGAATTAACCAAATGGGTCAGATGTATGATCAGTGTTTTTGATATCTATAAAATAGGAATCGGTCCATCGAGCTCTCACACGGTAGGGCCGATGAAAGCTGCCTATTATTTTTTAGAAGCAGCCAAGGAAAAAGGCGTTCTTGCTGACGCTGACGGTATTGAAGTTGAGCTATTTGGCTCGTTAGGCCAAACCGGTAAAGGCCATGGTACAGGTAAAGCCGTCATCTTAGGCTTAGCAGGTGAGCTGCCCGAGACTGTGGATACCGATAATGTCGAAAACTTTCTCGCGCAGACCCGAGATACGGAAAAGCTGGTGCTACTGAAAGAGAAAGAAGTCGACTTTCCAAAAGAAGGCGCCATCGTTTTCCATCGTCGTAAAACCATGCCTAAGCATGCGAATGCAATGGAGCTCAGACTCCTCAAACAAGGTGAGGTTATTTACAAAGATCTTTACTACTCGATCGGTGGCGGGTTCATCGTACGTGACGAAGACTTTGACGAGACGCTTGAAGAGGCGATTGAGCAGTCGGATAAGCCAATCCCCTACCCGTTCGACACTGCGGCTGAATTACTTCAACATACTAAAGATACCGGTATGCGCATCAGCTCTCTAATGATGGCCAATGAAAAAGTCTTTAGAACCGAAGACGAAATCCGCTCAGGCCTGATGAAGATCTGGCGTACCATGCAACAAAGCATCGAAAACGGTATCAACACTGAAGGTATTCTTCCCGGTGGGTTGAAGGTCAGACGACGGGCTTCCTGCCTATACCAACGTTTGAAAAAGGAAAAATCGACCGAACCTATGCAGTTTATGGATTGGGTCGACTTATTTGCTTTGGCTGTGAATGAGGAGAATGCTGCTGGTGGCCGTATCGTAACTGCACCCACCAATGGCGCGGCTGGTATTGTGCCCGCCGTAATGAGCTACGCCGATAAGTTCATCGAAACCCTAGATGAAGATTCTGTCGTTCGATTTTTGTTGACATCAGCTGCGATTGGCATTTTATACAAGAAAAACGCCTCGATCTCGGGTGCCGAAGTCGGCTGCCAAGGTGAAGTCGGAGTCGCCTGTTCAATGGCTGCCGCAGGTCTTGCAGAATACATGGGGGGCTCTGCCCTAACCGTCGAAAATGCTGCGGAAATTGGCATGGAGCATAATTTAGGACTGACCTGTGACCCTGTTGGAGGTTTAGTGCAAGTGCCGTGCATCGAACGCAATGCGATGGGCGCGATTAAAGCAATCAATGCTGCTCGTCTTGCAATGCGCGGTACCGGTGATCACAAGGTCTCGCTCGATAAAGTCATCAAGACGATGTGGGAAACGGGCAACGACATGAAAACGAAGTATAAAGAAACTGCTCGTGGTGGCTTAGCGGTTAACATCATCGAATGCTAACCGCGCTGGCTATCGAGTTACCGGCTTATAAGGTCGGTAACTCGATATCCGAAAATAACTTCTCAATTTCCTCATGACTGCGTAACTGCATTGCTTCCTCAACCCTTGATTTGGTCAAATGCGGCGCAAAGTTCTCAATAAAGTCAAACATATAAGTCCGCAAAAACGATCCTCGGCGGAACCCAATCTTGGTTGTGCTCGGCTCAAATAAATGAGCTGCTGGTAACGCGACGAGATCAGTATCTTCTTCAGCGTCATACGCCATAGTCGCCACCACACCAATACCGATTCCCATGCGTACGTACGTTTTTATCACATCAGCATCTGTGGCAGTGAAAACAATCTGTGGCTCTTCTCCTGCCGCATTAAATGCTTTATCAAGCTCTGAACGGCCAGTAAACCCATGCACGTAAGTCACGATAGGATGCTGCGCAATATCTTGAATTGACAACTTATCAATCTGAACCAGCGGGTGGTCTTTGGGCACGATGATGGAGCGATTCCAATGATAACAAGGCAACATGATCAAATCTTGATAGAGATGCAGTGCTTCGGTTGCGATGGCAAAATCGGCTTTTCCTTTAGCCGCTGCTTCACTGATTTGAGTAGGTGAGCCTTGGTGCATATGCAATGATACTTTCGGATATTGCTCAATAAACCGCTTAATAACCTTAGGCAGTGCATACCGGGCTTGGGTATGCGTCGTCGCAATATTTAATTTACCGCAATCAGGTTGCGTATGTTCAGCGGCCACCGCTTTGATTGCCTGCACTTGCTCGAGCACCTGCTGAGCAATATGTATCACCTCTTGACCTGCGGGCGTCACATGGGTCAGGTGTTTACCGGTGCGGCCAAAAATCTGTACGCCTAATTCATCCTCAAGCATTCTTACTTGCTTACTGATACCTGGCTGTGAGGTAAACAGACTTTCCGCCGTCGATGAGACATTCAGATTGTGATTGAGAACTTCGACAATATAACGTAATTGCTGTAACTTCATATAAGCAGACCTTATTTGCTGCCGTTTAATATGAAAAAATCATATATTAAATTTGAATCCTATGCCAAATGCATTCTGCAATAATCGATAGAGGCTAACATGTCTAAACCGTCCATTGATTTTTCCACGCTGCTAGCCGTTTCCGTGCATGACATGAAAAACTCATTAGGACTACTTGTACAACAACTGCAAGATATCTCCTACAAGGTGAACGATGCAGCGACACAGAACGAATTGGCGCATATGCATTACGAGGCACAACGCATCAATACCAATCTCGTTCACTTACTGGCTTTGTATCGTCAGCAAGATGCTTGGCATATCGAAAGCGAACAAGTCTACGTAGACGAAATTATTGAAGAACTGGTCATGAATAATCGTTTTTATAGCCAACACAAAGCAATCGAGGTCGACGTTAAATTACCTGAGGATATTTACTTTTATGGCGATCGAAGCTTGATTACGCAGGTTCTGAATGATGTTGTCATTAATGCTATGCGCTACACCGCCGATAAGCTTATTATAAAGGCGCAGCGTGTTGCAGAACGTGGCTGTTCTATTACGATAGAGGACAATGGTCCGGGATACCCGGAATCTTTGCTAGTACTGAACGAACTATCGGCACGTTATTTAGACATGGAAGGAAGTCGCACAGGACTCGGACTCTATTTCGCTAGGCTTATCGCCCAGGCACACGAGTACAAAGGACAGCAAGGATATATTAAACTAGAAAACTCTAGCTCGTTAGGCGGCAGCCGTTTTACCTTACACCTGCCCTAGCAGTATTAAATGGTAGCGACAGACTCAAATTATGGTTTACACAATAATAATATCGTTGATCATTCTACTCGTACTGATGGCCATTATGATCAGTGCTGTACAGCAGTATCGACAAAAACAAAATTTAGAACGCAGACAGCGTTATGCCAAGTTTCGCGCAATACTTGATCAGGTTGAAGATCTCATCAACATCACGGGTTATTTCCCGGTTGGGCGTTCCGTCTATGCGCTATTGAATTCGCGCGCCAAAGATTTACTCGTCAACATGAACGAAGTCATGCCGTCCGATGCTTTGAAAGACCGTATCCACGAATACGAAAACCGCATACAGGGTCTTGATGTTAATGACACATCGGTCATCTCTGATGATTTTGAATTGCCGCACAATGACAAGCAAATTATTGCCATGATCAATGCGCTTAAGCGCCTAAGAAGCGCATTACGCAGTGAACACGCAAAAGGCCGTGTTGACACACAAGTGTATAATATTGAGGATCAGCGCCTACAAAAGCTGCAATTAAAAATCAGTGTCGAGACGCTAATCAAGCGTGGTGAGAATGCTTATAATAGCAGTATGCTCGGTTCCGCACGGCAATATTACGAGAAGGCACTACGCACCATAGATGAGCATACTTACAGCGATGAGTACACTGAGCACCGCCACCAGCAAATTGAGGCGTCACTAGAACAAATCACCAACGAGTTGCGCGTCACCAATAAAAATGATGCTCGCAAACGAAAAAGCGACGAGCTCGAGGAATTATTTCAACCCAAGAAAAAGTGGTAATTCAGTATGTCAGATTGGAAAGACCAATTGTCACAAATGGTTTATAGCACCGATCAAGGCCGCATTAGTCCGGAGCCAGAAGCAGAAGAAGTGCCCGAAGGTGATGGAATTGTGCGTTTGCGACGCGAAACCAAAGGACGTAAGGGCAAGGGTGTCACACTGGTGACGGGTTTAGCTTTACCGCAGAATGAACTCAAACAAATGGCAAAAAAGCTAAAGCAACAGTGTGGCGTTGGTGGCTCAGTGAAAGAGTACGTTATTGAGCTTCAGGGTGACCAGCGTGATATCATTGAAAAATGGCTGACTAAACAAGGTTACCGTGTTAAACAAGCGGGCGGCTGAGCGAGTAGCTAACGTAAAGCAGCGTGCCGCCGTCACGCCACTCAACTTTGTCGGCGACTTGATTAATAAGGTTAATCCCGCGACCATAAGTGTCATCGTTTTCAATCGTTGTCGACCTATCACAGCGACCATCAAAACGATGTTCGCTGTTTGACGACAACGTAAAGGCAAGCCTATTTAAGTTGGGCTCATAATTGATGTCAAAATAAATTTCTAGCCCCTGTAACTGCTCAATACGTGACTGCCGCTCTTCGTAGTATCTCTCAAAGCCTTCTTCGTGTTTTAACTCAGACTGCATCCCTAAGACTGAGTGTTCCAGTAAATTGTTGAAGCTTTCAGCAAACAATAAGTAAAGCGATGTTTTATGAGGCTGTAAAGCATCGAGTTTAGCGAGCGAATCCACCATACTTTGCATGGGGTCGCGATCACGGACATCGTACTCGGTCAGCGTGACGCGAAGAGAAAACGGCAGGTGGTACCCCTTTATTGATCTTGCTTGAGGCTCTAGACCCGTTGGCTGACATTGGAGACAGACCAAAGATAAGTCATCGTTCAGTGATGCGTTGCCTGTGAAGTCGTCTATACGTTGCACGATGGCATTAAATTGAACTTCCGAGCAGTCGCTATCCAGCATTTCGGTAACCCAGTTCGCAAATCGCTCTTCACCTATCATTTGATTCTTGTGATTGCAGGCCTCCACTACACCATCACTGAACATGACCAATCGCTGACCGGGGCTTAGGAAATAATGTTCTAACTGACTATTAAACTCGCTGCGAGAAAGGATACCCAGTGCCATATGCTGGGGTTTAATACGATGCGCCAAGCGCCCTTGCGCATCAAGAAGAAGTGCGTCCGGCATGCCACCATTCCAGCAACTTATTCGGTCACCATTTGCCGACATTTCTACCACTATAGCTGCACAAAACATATCGTCCGGCAACACTTTGTAGAGTCGATTATTAAATTCGGTCGCCATATCGCCAACCGATAGGCCACGTTCAGCCATGCTAAAAAATGCCTGAGCAACGGGTAACGCGCCGGTGGCCGGCGCTAAACCATGGCCAGTAAAGTCGCCCAAGAAGATATAATAGTTTCCAAACGGACCCTTACGTCCTAAACACACATCGCCGTTAAAATCACTGGTGGCACGCAGATAACTTTTAACGAACGAATAGTTGAGTTGATTATCCGCCAGTGCGTTTTCAAGCATGTGTTGTACCACATTTTGCTCGCGCTCCATACGCGCTGTGTGCCATGCTAACGCGCGGTTCTTCTCAACAATGGAATAACTTAGCTCTCGCACCCGTGCATGGGCATTCACTTTAGCTTGAAGCACTACAGGCTCAAACGGGATACTTAAAAAGTCATCACCGCCCACTTTTAGGCATTCTAAAAGTGTATCTTGGGAATCTAGAGCGGTGAGAAAAATGATCGGCAAGTGCACGTTACCAGACATGGCTTTGAGCCTCGGGGCTGTTTCAAAGCCGTCCATCTCTGGCATCATCACGTCAAGCAATATAAGTTGAGGCTGAACCTGCTCAAATAAGCCTAACGCCTCACGACCATTGCTAGCACATACCACTTCATGTCCGAACGACGTCAACAACCCCGTTAACATGATTTGGTTCGCCTTTTGGTCGTCGACAACAAGGATCTTCATTACGCAATCGTAAACATTTTCTCGAAACGTGAAATATCTAAAATGCGTTTTACTTCTGGCCGAGCATTGATTAGGTGTATTCCTTTGACCGTCGAACCAAGCGACTTTCTCATATTCAGGAGCATACCTAGTGCAGAGCTATCCAAGTACTCCGTTTCTCGCAAATCAATAATAACCAAAGGCTCGCTGTCGCCAATATGACTATAGGCCTGTCTAAACTCTTGCACCAAACCAAAGTCGAATTTACCCTTTATAGTGATAATCAACTGCTTTTGGTCCGCTGAAAACTCACGAGTGACGCTCATAACTTCCCCTTTTTAATTATTATTGCTCCTAGCATAACGTTTTTTAATTGAGTTTGCCGACTAAATCAAATACTCTTTTTAAAAATCTTAATAATAAATAAGTATGTCTCTTTCAATTAACGAACTTCGCATCCTTCTAGTCGAACCATCAGATGTCCAGAGAAAAGTTATCGGTCAGCACTTAATGCAAGCTCAATTAACGGAAACTCGAGGGGCGTCAACCATCGCAGAAGCAAAAACGTTAATTCGTGAATGGCAGCCTGATATTGTCACCAGTGCCATGTACTTTGAAGATGGTACAGCACATCAGCTAATTGATTTTATTCACGCATCGAACTTAGAAGATACGGTTCATTTCATGTTGGTTTCAAGTGAACACCGCCCCGATCAGTTAGAGCAATTCAAGCAAGCAGGTATCGTTGCTATTTTACCTAAACCATTTAGCAGCCAACAACTGCAACGCGCAATTCGCGCTACTGTTGATTTAATAGAACCAGAATCCGTTGAGCTCAATTTATTTGACGTAGAAGACCTTCGTGTTTTACTTGTCGATGACAGCATGACTTCTCTACACGCGTTACGCCGTGTTTTTGAAAATATGGGCGTTGAACATATTGTAGAATCAAACAACGGCGTCACTGCTATTGAAATTCTCAATCAACAGTCGTTTGATTTAATAGTTACCGATTTTAATATGCCCGAAATGAGTGGAAGCGAATTTGCTCAACACGTTCGCCAAGACCCGTCTCATGCACACACCCCTATACTGATGGTGACTGCGCAAGCTAACGAGCTGCAAGTAACCAATATCAAGCAAAGCGGTGTCGATGCGCTAACAGATAAACCCTTTGAACCCGCAACGCTTAAAAAGCTGTTAATCAATTTATTAGATCAATAAAAAAGCCACTTCGGAAAGTGGCTTTTTATATCGAATAATATTCAAGGATTATTCGCTACGAGCCGGCTTTTGCTGATACTTGTTATACAGTTCAGTGTGACGACTTTCTAAGCTCACCGCACGGCCATTGATAAACATGTGCGTCAACGATTGTCCCATCGGATCAAGTAAATCCCCTTTCGAAACAACAATCGACGCCTGCTTACCTTCTTCGAGTGAACCCAGCTTATCGGCAACGCCCATAAACTCAGCAGGCTTAAGTGTAATCGCTTTAAGCGCTTGCTGTGCATCTAAGCCATAGGCAACCGCATTACCGGCCGCAAACGGTAAATTACGAACATCCCAGTAACCTGGATACGCAATCGCAAAGTTCACCCCAGCTTCGGCAAGACGAGCGGGGGTAGAAAATGCTTGGTCGTAGCCATCATCTTCACGCATCGGCAAACCAAACGGTGAGCCGAAAACAACCGGGATTTGCAATTCAGCCAGTTTGTCCGCGATGCGCCACGCATCGTAAGCCCCCACTAGGACGAGATCAAAACCATAGCTTTGGCTGACTTCAATAGCTTGCTCAAGCTGACGCTTATCTTGTGCGTGCACATATAAACGCTTGCTGTCGTCAAACAAGCCAATCATCGCTTCCCAACGCTGGTCCTCGGGAATATCGCGACCTGCACGTTTGGCATCATAATAGGCTTTAGCGTCAGCAAATACTTGCTTAAGCTTTTGCAAGGCTTCAGCATTGGCTTTACGTTGCTCTTCTGCTGAGCGGCGCTCCCACCATGTATCTACCACATAAGTACGTGGCCAATTAATGTGTACGCCCTCTTCTGCCGCGACTAACGCATCTTGCCAGTTCCAACCATCGAGCTGCATGAGAGATGATTGCCCACTCACCATACCGCCTTCTGGCACCACTTGCGCATACGCCACTCCATTGTAGCGAACCGTCGGGATCACTTCGGAGTCAGCGTTAAAGGCAATGTGCCCCGCCACTTCCGGTGTTACATCACCGACTTCATCAGCATCACGAGTGGCCCTCACCGCCTCGATCTCGTTCAAACCTAACGTCGTGTCCATGGCAATTACACCCGGATACACATGTTGCCCGCTGATATCGATTGCTTGCGCGTCGGCGGGTACCGCCAGATCTTGACCTATTGCGACGATCTTACCATCAGCAAACAATAAGTCGGTTTGACTTAAAACGCCTTTAGTCACCGTGTGTAAAGTACCGTTCTGCAACACGATGGGCTGTGCTTGTTTCTTACCTGGCACCTCGTCGTGCGCTACCGATTGCGTCACTGCGCATGCGCTAAGCAAAGCCGCGGTCAGTGCTTTATTAAGTAATTTCATGATTAATGTCCTCCATGGCTATGCGACTTGGCAGCGAAATGATCGAGCCAAAAGTCATGCTGAGTTTCGCAGTGCCACTCGGGTTGCTCTTTTTTATACGCGTCTTGTTCGCCTTGCTTCGCGGCATCGCCCGCTGCAAGAACTTTTTGAATAAGCGCTTGCTTCTCTTGTTTCACTTGGGCTTGACGTTGTTTATCAAGTTCACGGTCAAAGAACTTACGACCGTTAATCCAAGTCTGTTGCGCCTGCGCGTAGCTGCTCAATGGATAGTGGTTCCAAAGCACAAAGTCCGCGTCTTTACCTTTCTCGATACTGCCTACGTACTGATCGACCTTGAGCTGCTTCGCTGGATTAATGGTGATCATTTTCAGCGCTTCGTGCGGTTCCATCCCGCAATAACGCACCGACTTGGCCGCCTCGGTATTCAAGCGACGTTGCAGATCTTCACTATCCGAGTTAATGCTAGTGAGTACACCGCGATCATGCATTAAGCAGGCGTTTTGTGGAATCGCATCATAGACCTCAAACTTGTATGCCCACCAGTCGGCAAAGGTCGAACCTGACGCCCCGTGCGCGGCCATCTCATCAGCCACCTTGTAGCCTTCGAGAATATGGGTGAAGGTATCTAAGGTAAAGCCAAAGTCCTCGGCGACCTGCATCAGCATCAAAATCTCCGATGCCACGTAGGAATGCGCGTGAACAAAACGCTCAGAATTCATGATTTCAATCAGTGCATCTAAACGGTAATCAGGACGTGGCGGTGCGGCTTTACGTTTCTCCGCAGCACTCAAGCGATCGTATTCACGTTTACGCTCTTGGTATTCCAGTGCGGCTTGGAAGCCATCGCGAATGATAGTTTCAACGCCCATCCGTGTTTGCGGATAACGAATCGTCATATCATCGCCCCAGTTGCTCTGCTTCACGTTTTCACCCAAAGCGAACTTGATAGAGGCGGGTGCTGCGTCAAACTTCATCACATCACCTGTGGCGCCCCAACGCAATTTAATGACTTGCGCTTGACCACCAATCGGGTTAGCAGAGCCGTGTAGTAGCTGTGCCATCGTGGTACCACCAGCAAGCGAACGATAAATATGAATATCATCAGAATTTATCACATCACCAATGCGTACTTCTGAAGTCACTGCTTCTGAACCTTCGTTCACCCCTTGGTCGATGGCAATGTGCGAATGTTCGTCAATGATACCCGGGGTTAGATGCATACCGGTGCCATCGATTTCACGAACACCACTTGGCGTGCTGAGGTTTTTGCCGATTGCAGCAAAGTTGCCGTCACGAACCAACACATCGGTATTTTCTAATATGCCTTGATCGGTTGCGGTCCAGACAGTTGCATTTTTAATTAATACATCTTCACGCTCTGGTAGGCCTTTTTGCCCATAGGCAACGTTCGGGAACGTTAATTCGCTGACGAACGTCGGCTCTGCTTGTTCTGCGGCCTGTTCATCTTTGTTCGTTGCTTGATAGTTCAACGCTAACCGTTGTTCGCTACCGCTTGGCGCCACAGCCACTAACTCAGCTGCATTCTGCGCTGTCTGCATCAACTTAAAGCGCCACGTACCTGACTCACCAGCGACATCCAGATCAGCCACAAAAGATAGTTGATCAATGCCGGAATCAAGATGACGTAACTGACTACTCTGATCGCCTAACTTAACGTCGCCCGAGAAGCTTGGTTGTGCCGTCACGTTGAGCGTTAAAGAATTACCCGACCAGTCAGTCGTATATTCACCCGCAAAATCCACTTGTTCACGAGGAATCAAATCAATTTCTTGACCTTGTGTCCAAACCGACTGGATCACGCCGTCTTTGAACAAATCACCTTTAGCCATAACAAAGTCGGCCATGTAGCCTTGTTGCAGCTTACCTGCTTTATCTTCGATTCCCGCGATTTTGGCAGGGATGGTAGTCAGTGCGGCTAAGGCTTGGCGTTCGGTTAAGCCGTTTTCCATGGCTTTCTTTACATTAGGCCAAAATTGATCGGCTTTATCTAAACCGTACAGCGTTAATGCAAAGTCAACGCCTGCGTTGGCGAGCATACCGGGGTTAGCAGGTGCGCGTTCCCAGTGGCGGAGTTTCGCAAGATCAACATCAAGGTAAGCATCTACGCCTGAGACGTCTGGGGCTGCGGGGAAGTTGACCGGCACAATTAGATCAGCATCCGTTGCTTTCACTTGTTCTAAACGCGCGTATTCGTAGCCTGAGGCTAGGTAGATCGCAGGCACATTAAATTGATCAAATACTTTATCAGCGCGTAATAGCGATTTTTCATCTTCTATTTTGAAAACGATACCGGTTTGCTCAATGTCCTTTAATGCATCAAGTGCCGCATTAAATTCGACCGGTCCGTTATATGCTTCCTTACCGTAGGCTTTTTCGTACCACTGTGCGTCTGATAGCGTTTGTCGTATGAGCGCAATACTCCCCATTAACGAAGTGGGATATTGTTGTTGCGACGTTCCCTTATCGAACGAGCCAAATTGACGCGTCGAGGGTTGGTAGATCGTCTCATTCGCAATTTTGTCAGCTAACGAAACGGTGGCTCCGTAACCTTGCAAAATACCATCTAAACGTGCTGTTTGAACGCTAGTGAAGCCGCTAGCTATCCATTTTTTAGCCGCATCGGGCGTGTTTTCGAACGTTGTGTACCAGTGCTGCTGCGCGTGGATGGCGTCGTTGGCTGCGTTGCCACCTTCACGGTGGTTGTTGTAAATGGGCGTTTCAGACCAATCTGGTTGAGACGCTTGCTCAACACCATAATCGGTGTAAGCATCGATGAAGCCTGGATAGATATGATATCCCGTACCATCAATCACTTTTGCGCCTGCTGGTACTTTACCGTTCTTAGCGACAGAAACGATCTTACCGTTATTGATCACTAAGGTCGCATTAACAATAGATTGCCCAGGCTCCGTGGTAATGGTGGCATTCTGAATAGCAACGAGCGATGGTGTATTGTCGCGCATGCCATTGACGCGTGTCGTTTGATCGGCACTCACGGACGTTGCGAAAACGCTCGTAACCGCCAAAGCCAACGCGCTCAGCTGGTGCTTCGCATTCATGGTTGTTCCCCAGTAGTTATTATTTTCATGTAAAGAGTTAGACAAAATTGTAAATTAAAGCGTATGTAACATACGTAACAAGACATAACAGATAGAATGTGCAATATTATCGTTAAATAATCTAGCGCAGAGGATATAAAAATGAAAAATACAACAGTTTCAGCTGTATTGGCTGGTGTCATGTGTTTAGGCGTGTCGACTTTCGCACATGCGGACAAACATGCATTCAACGATGCTGAGTCAGCGGTGAAATACCGTCAAAGTGCATTGTCCATTATGCGAGATAACTTTGCCGCAATGGCCGCGATGGTGAAGGGTGAAGAGCAATACGATGCCGCAGTGTTTAGCAACCGCGCTAGCGACTTCGCTCGCCTGACTCATATCCCATGGGATGGTTTTGCTGTTGAAGGCGCAATGCCTGGTGACGATACCGATGCATTACCGGCTATTTGGGACAATTGGGAAGATTTTGAGTCGCGCGCAAATCAACTCATCACAGATGCGGATAGCCTCGTTGACGCAGCCGCTTCGGGCTCGATGGATGAGATTAAGCCTGCATTTATGGCCGCGGCGAAAAACTGTAAAGGTTGCCACGACCAATATAAAGATTAAGTTGTTGCGGGTGATGCTGTTAAAGCAGCATCACCAATATAAACCAAACCGCAAGCGCGATTACCAAGCCTTGCCAACCCGATTTTAGTCTCGGCACTTGACTAGCCGTGTATCGATACCCGGTAATCATGGCTGCCAGCAGCCGGTAGCCGAGTATGCGATAAAGTAAAATCGCCAAAATATGTAATGCTACCAACCCCAAAATGACGTTAAATTGCGTTTTATGCCAGTCGGTCAAAAAGTCCGCTACATCAGGCGATACCCAGTCATTGAGTGGACCGGAAAACAGTATTCCATCAGTCGCAAAAAGTCCGGTGCCTATTTGAATCATCAATATCAGCAACAATAGTAAAACCGAATAAGCGCCTGCTGGGCTATGTGTATTGCCTGACTCATAGCGTTTGCTAAATAGCGCACCTAAATGACTCAGAACCCGTTTGGGTGAGGTGACAAACGCGCTAAAACGAACGTTTTCACTACCGAAAAAACCCCAACCAACACGGGTGATTAATAGAGCTGCAAGGGCAATCGCAATATCCTGATGCAGATCCATTCGTCCTTCTTCACCGGTCCACCACAGCCCAGCAACGGCCGCGACCATTAACCAATGATAAATACGGATGAAACTATCCCAGATTTTTATGCGCTGAAACTTCTCGTTCACAGATTATCTCCTGACTAGGCAAATCTTACGTTCAGTGCTAGGGTAAAACGAAATGCTCAAGAACGGTAGTATCATAAGGACGTATATCATGAATATCTTAATTGCTGATGATGACTTTATCAGCACGGAAGTATTAAAGGCGATGCTGGCACAGTATGCGGGAACACTATATCACGCCGAGAATGGTGCTCAGGCTTTGCAAGTGGCGCAACAAAACACGATTGATATTTTCTTTATCGACTACGAAATGCCGGACATGAATGGCGATGAAGTCGCGCGACGTCTACGCGCAGAACCTCACTACACCGAAACACCGATTATTGCCATCACCAGTCATCAAAGTGCGACTGAAATGGAAGCCTGCCGAGATGCAGGAATGGACGCAACACTGCATAAACCTGCTTCTCCAGACGCACTTGCCGAACTGATGAGTCAATATCAAGTTAGCCGGTAGCCGCCCCTCTAAAGCGCTGGTCATCCGATAACTGGACGAGCGCTTCACTTTCTTGCAGAAACTGTTCTGCAAACTCGCCAAAATACCCATTCACTTGTTGAAATGTTTCGACGAAGTTCGCTTTGTCACCCCGCTCTAACACATCCAAAGTATGTTGAAAACGCGCTAAATAACGTTTGATAACATCGAATTGTTCAGGATGGGACTGAATGATATCAGCATACAAATCGGCATTTTGGGCAAAGAGACGTCCAACCATCATTAATTCCATCCGATAAATCGGCGAACTTAATTGTAAAAGCTGCGCTATGTCCGCCTGTTCTTCGGCCATATGTGCACCGTACACAAAGGTGCTCAAATGCCGCATCACTTGAATCCAGCCCATACTCGAATCATGTGCCTGAGAGTCAACCCACTCTACATGTGCACCCCAATTAGTGAATTGCGCGATAAGCCACTGGTACGCTTCCGCTTTACGTCCCTCACATGCAACCACAAGCTGTTTAGCGAGGTTAGGTACTGAGGGACCAAACATCGGATGCAGTCCTACGACAGGACCTTCATGTTGCGCTAACATCTGCTGCAGAGGTTGATGCTTAATACTGGTTAAATCAGCTAAGACACAGTCATCGGGTAACTTAGGAAGTTCGCTGATAACCTGTGCTGTGATATTAACCGGCACAGCGATAACAACCAGTTGGGGGTGATGCTCGGTAATATCACTCAATGCATCACCTTTATCAATCACTTTGACCGTGTAACCGGTTTGTTTAAACAAACGACAAAACAGCGTGCCTAGACGACCACGTCCACCGACAATAACGACTCGTCGTTCCAAATCAGACGAGGTAGGTGTCGCTTGCGCGGTTTGTGTACGATAGGACTCACGAATAATACGGCGCAATACATCCTCGATTAGATCGGGGCTGAGTTCCATCTGCTCAGCTTGCTGACGCCGCGCAGAAATCATCTGCTGTTCACGTTCAGGAACATAGAGCGGTGCTTGAAGGTGCCGTTTCACATCACCCACTTGTTTAGTTAACTCAGAGCGTTGCTTGATTAACTCAATCAATTGGGAGTCGGTGTTATCAATCGCTTGACGCAATTGTTCTAGTTGCTGCTTAGCATCGTTATTCATGCGCGTTTCTCACTTCCCCGGCTACGACTTTATAATACGCTGGTATGCGACCTGTATTGCTTGCATCTCGCTCACTGATCCCCCTTTATCGGGATGGCATTGATGTACCCGCTTGCGATACTGGCGTTTGACTTCGCTCATATCCGAAGTGGGCGCTAGCTCAAGCTGTTGCCAGGCTTCATCAAGTGCCATACTTTGACGCTTAGGCGTCGAACCAGTCATACGAGACCAAAAATCATTTAATAGTTGTTCCACATCCTGTTGTGTTGTTTCAGTAAAGTTGGACCAATCTAAGTAATAGTCCGCTAGCGGATCGTTTGCTTTCAAAGAAGTCATGCCGCCGGCTTTATCTAAGTTCGTCGAGCTTGGCCTTGCTTGTATTTCGAGCGTGTGAATCTCGAGAGCCGTATGTCCGAACCATTCTTGGCGAATCAAATACAGGCAATGAAACAGAATAAAGTGCGTTTCGAATAGTGCCTGAGTATCTGACAGTGCTTGACCGTCAAAAATAACGTAAGGCTCGGCTTTGAGCGCTTGGATTAACTCGTACTCGGTCCAACGTGACTGTTTATTAAGCAGTTCTTCTAACGCTGCTTTTAGTATTTGAATCGATGCTTGCATGGAACCAGTCTAGCACAAACAAAAAAAAGCCCGGCAACTGAATTGCCGGGCTTTTTCTGCATCGAATGCTGCTTACAGCTTCTCGCGGATACGTGCAGACTTGCCCGAACGCTCGCGTAGATAGTAAAGCTTCGCACGACGTACTGCACCACGACGCTTAACAGTGATGCTGTCGACCAGTGGGCTGTGCGTTTGGAAAGTACGCTCTACGCCTTCACCGCTAGATACTTTACGAACGGTGAATGCAGAGTGCAAACCACGGTTACGAACACGGATAACAACGCCTTCAAACGCCTGAAGACGCTCACGGTTACCCTCAACTACTTTTACATTTACACTAACCGTATCGCCTGGAGCGAATGCCGGTAAATCTTTCTTCATTTGCTCTTCTTCAAGAGCCTTAATGATGTTCTGGCTTACTTTTGCCATGGTATATCTCCTTTCCTAGATAAACTGTACGTTAGTCTTCGGACTCTTGTTGTTGAATAAACTCATTCAGCAACTGTTCCTGCTCGTCAGTCAGAGCTAGGCGATTAATTAACTCTTTGCGTTGCAACCAGGTTTTACCCAGAGCTTGTTGCAAGCGCCACTGTCGAATTTTTTCGTGGTTCCCGCTCAAAAGAACAGTCGGAACCTGCTGACCATTATAAGTCTCGGGCCGCGTGTAATGTGGGCAATCCAGTAACCCATTGGCGAACGAATCTTCGGCTGCCGAATCTTGGTGACCGAGGACACCAGGTACCATTCGAGCCACCGCATCGATAAGCACCATTGCTGGTAACTCACCGCCACTGAGAACGTAATCACCTATTGACCATTCTGCATCGACATATTGGTCAATCACACGCTGATCAATGCCTTCATAACGACCAGCGATCAGTATCATGCGATCATTTTGCGCTAATTGCGTCACGCCACCATGATCAAGTGTTTGCCCTTGCGGTGATAAGTAGATAACCGGTGTATCTTCACCCAACGCGGCTTTAGCTGCATTAATCGCATCGACTAAAGGTTTCACCATCATTAACATTCCGGGACCACCGCCGTATGGGCGATCATCAACCGTGCGATGTTTATCATGAGTAAAATCGCGAGGGTTCCATACCGAAACCGTTAGCAAATCTTCCTTGATAGCCCGACGTGTCACACCATGTTCAGTGATCGCCGAAAACATATCTGGAAACAAACTAATGACACCAATGTGCATTGTTTGCCTCAAAAATCTGCGGGCCAGTCCACCTGAATTTGCTGCTTCTCGTTGTCCACGTCCAGTACATACTGGCTTTGCACAAACGGAATCAGTCGCTCAGACTTTCCAAACGCATCATTTGAGTTTGCCGTCACGACCAATACATCATTGGCTGCGGTCGGCATGATTTGCTCTACTACACCCATATCGTAGCCTTGCTTATTTACCACACGTAATCCGATAAGGTCACGCCAGTAAAATTCGTCATCAGCTAACTCAGGCAATTTCTCTGCGTTAATGCAAATGCTCAAACCGGTTTTTGTCGCTGCTAATTCGCGGTCGTTGATGCCTTCTAACTGAGCAATAAGCCCATTGTTATGACGACGCCACTGAACCACATTAACGACTTCTTCCGTCGTTTGGCGAGCTGCATTCCCCTGCAGAGTCCAAGGGGTATAATCAAAGATATCTTCAGGGTTCTCTGTAAATGACTGAATTTTCAACCATCCTTTGACACCGTAGACGGCACCGATGTGGCCGACGACTAATGCGTCTGATGTTTGTTTCGTCATTACTTCGCTCCCTACTGCCTAGTTAATTACGCCGCTGCGCGCGCGTCTTTAACCAAACGTGCAACACGCTCAGAAAGCGATGCACCTTGAGATACCCAGTGTTCGATACGATCTAAGTCAACACGAAGGCGCTCTTCTTGACCACGAGCTACCGGGTTAAAGAAGCCTACGTTCTCGATGAAACGACCGTCGCGAGCGTTGCGACTGTCTGCGACTACCATTTGGTAGAAGGGGCGTTTTTTAGCGCCACCACGTTGTAAACGAATGGTTACCATTGCGTTCCTCAATTTTTCTGTGTAAATGTAAAACGTAATTGCTATAAACAGCAAAGCCCTCCGATAGGTTCGGAAGGCTCGGCAATTCTACTGATTTTTACAACAAATGCAAGCTTATCGGGCGATAAAGGCGAGGTTGGGATTAACGGCCTCCAAACATCCCAGGCGGTAGTTTGCCGCCCATGCCACGCATCATTTTTTGCATGCCACCACCTTTCATCTTCTTCATCATTTTTTGCATTTGCTGAAATTGTTTCAACAGCTTGTTGACGTCTTGCACTTGGGTGCCAGAACCCGCCGCAATTCGACGCTTGCGCGATCCCTTGATGACGTCTGGATGTTGACGCTCTTTAGGTGTCATCGAGTTAATGATGGCTTCCATGCGTAGGGTCATTTTGTCATCCATTTGCCCCTTGATTTGGTCGGTCATTTTGCCCATACCGGGCATTTTTGACATCAACCCCATCATTCCGCCCATTTCACGCATCTGAGCTAACTGATCACGAAAGTCTTCCAGCGAAAACTGACCCTTCTTCATAACCTTGCGAGCAACCTTTTCGGCTTTCTCGCGGTCAACTTTTTGCTCGACCTCTTCCACCAGCGACAAGATGTCGCCCATACCAAGAATACGCGACGCTACACGGTCTGGGTGGAACGGTTCAAGGGCATCGGTCTTTTCGCCAACACCTAAAAACTTGATGGGCTTACCCGTTATATGACGAATCGATAACGCAGCACCACCCCGCGCATCACCGTCGGTTTTGGTCAAGATAACCCCGGTCAATGGCAGTGCTTCGTTAAATGCTTTCGCCGTATTCGCAGCGTCTTGACCTGTCATTGAGTCAACAACGAAGAGTGTCTCAACCGGCTTGATCTCGGTGTGCAGGTGTTGAATTTCCTGCATCATATCTTCGTCGATCGTTAAGCGACCGGCAGTATCCACGAGCACCACATCAACAAACTGCTTTTTAGCTTCCGCAATCGCGCCTTGAGCAATTTCAACCGGGCTCTGTGCTGTTGTCGATGGGAAAAACGATACATCCACTTGTTCGGCCAAGGTCTCGAGCTGTTTAATCGCCGCCGGACGATAGATGTCCGCACTGACCACCATGACTTTTTTCTTCTGGCGCTCTTTAAGGTATTTTGCCAACTTACCAACTGATGTTGTTTTACCCGCACCTTGCAAACCCGCCATCAAAATCACCGCAGGCGGTTGCGTGCTTAAATCAAGCGGTACGTTAGCTTCGCCCATCGCGGCTTCAAGCTCTGATTGGACGATTTTAACAAACACTTGGCCTGGCGTTAGGCTCTTGTTGACCTCGGTGCCTACCGCACGCTCTTTTACTTTGCCAATAAATTCCTTCACGACAGGCAAGGCAACGTCAGCCTCAAGTAACGCCATACGCACTTCGCGCAACGTTGACTTGATATTGTCTTCTGTCAGACGACCTTTGCCGCCAATGCTTCGCAACGTCTGGGTGAGACGTTCGCTTAAATTCTCAAACATAACCGCGATCTCTTCTGTTGTCGCAAAACGAGCTAATTTATATTATGGGGATAGTATATCTGAAAACCAACAAAGTTTCGCCCTTAGAGCGCTTGGGTTTAATTAATCAAGGGCGTATACTCATTCGTACTTTAGTTAAACTAGGGAAGCAACCGCAGTGCTTATTTCCGCATTACTCAGTGCGACACTCGTGCTTTATGTCGCCAGTGCGCTATTTATGCTGCAACAGGTTTTCAGACCACGTTCTCCGCTCACTATCGTTAGTTGGGTATCAGCTATTTTGGCATTAATCTGCCATGGCGGCTTAATTTACATGCGCTTAGCCAGCGATGAATTCGATCACCTAAACGTATCTTCTAGTTTATCGATTGTTGCTTGGCTGATTGCGTTGTTGTCGCTGTTCCGTGTCAAACAATCCAATAGTTTGTTACTTAAACCCGTTATCTATTTGTTTGCGGCCCTTTCAGCCCTGTTGCTCGTACTAACACCAGCGGATCTTGGCGCTTATATTGGTTTTGGGCATGGACTGGTTATTCACATTGTCCTTTCATTAGTCGCGTATGGGGTACTCGCCCTAGCCACGTTGTACGCGATTCAAGCCAGCTATATTAACTATTTACTTAAAACCAAAAAAACCAGTGGCCTGTTTAAACAGCTTCCACCGTTAATGAATATCGAACGCTATTTCTTTAGGTTGCTGTCCGCGGGAACTCTATTATTGATTCTCGCAATTGCATCAGGCTTTGCTTTTCTAGACGATATGTTCGCACAAAACCAAGCCCATAAAACGATTCTTGCGATGGCTGCAGCGCTCGTTTATATCGTAACTTATGTGGCGCATAAGGCGACAGGATTACGAGGCAAACCAGTGATGGTATTAAGTATTTTAGGAACAGTCCTACTTACATTAGGGTATTTTGGCAGTCGCTTTGTCAAAGATATCATTCTCAGTTAAGTCTAAGCTTGACTTAATGGCTGAAAACACTAAATTGTCAGATTCGCAACGACTAAGAGGGTAGTAAGTTTGGACGATATATCGACGAGTATGTTACTCGTAATACTCGTAGTTCTCATCGCTCTTTCTGCATATTTTTCCGGCTCGGAAACGGGCATGATGTCGATCAACCGCTATCGGTTAAGGCATCTGGTGCAAAACAATCATCATGGCGCACGTCGAGTGCAGTTCCTGCTGGAGCGCCCTGACCGGTTAATCGGCCTGATCCTGATTGGTAATAACTTGGTGAATATCGCGGCTTCCTCCATTGCCACTATTTTATGTATTCGTTGGTTTGGGGATGCAGGTATTGTCATCGCAACGCTTGCACTTACGCTGATCATATTAATTTTTGCGGAAGTGACACCAAAAACTATTGCAGCTTTACATCCTGAACGAATCGCATTCCCCAGCTCTCTGATTTTGCGACCGCTACTTATTGGCATGTATCCTTTCGTGACCAGTGTAAACTTTATTACCAACACATTTATGCGAATATTAGGCGTTGACCCTAAACGCGCACAAGTTGGTGATGCACTCAACTCCGAGGAGCTTCGTGCGGTGGTGAACGAGGCAGGAAACATGATTCCAGCATCTCACCAAGAGATGCTTTTGAGCATCTTAGACTTGGAAAAGGTAACCGTCGAAGATGTCATGATTCCACGCAACGAAATCGTTGGTATTGACATCAACGATGACTGGTCTCGGATCATTAAGAAAATCGAGCATGCGCAACACACCCGAGTACTGCTATACCGCAACGATATCGATGATGCCGTGGGATTTTTACACGCACGCGATGTCATGCGTCTCATGACCAAAAACCAATTTGAAGCCGATAAAGCGACACTCGTTCGTGCAGCACGGGATATTTACTTTATTCCCGAAGGCACACCGCTTAACGTACAGCTACTTAAGTTTCAGCACCGCAAAGAACGTATTGGCTTGGTCGTTGACGAGTATGGCGATATTCAAGGACTCGTTACTCTCGAAGATATTCTGGAAGAGATTGTCGGTGACTTTACCACATCGATGGCACCGCAACCGAGCGAAACAGCCGTTGCCCAGCCTGACGGTAGCTATCTAGTTGAGGGAGCTGCGAACCTTCGTGAGCTTAACAAAGAAATGAATTGGCACTTTCCTACGGATGGCCCGAAAACGCTCAGTGGATTGGTGATAGAACAGTTCGGAGACATTCCCCATGCACGACTGAGTCTACGACTAGGCGGTTACCCGGTGGAACTCATTGAAGTCGGTGACACGATGATTAAACAAGTGCGCGTTTTACCTCAGCACTTTAAAGAACCTAGTTCGGCCAGCGGTGAATAATGCCGCTGGCTAGTATGTGACGCTTACCAGTCAAAAAACAAGTTATACAGCCAACCATGTTTCAGATCGTCCTCACAGGTTTTGAGTTGCGTAGCGTATCGCAGTGAACGACTTTTCACTTGTTTTGATACTTTCACGAGCCAAGGCTTACTGAGGTAGGTTTTACGAGCATATCCCCCCCACCCCTCGTGGTAATTCAAATACTGCGCATAAGCATCCCACTTCGACACGCCGTTGATTTCATAGCTCTTATAGATAAACCATCCCATAAAATCGACTGCATCCTCAAAGTCGCTTCTGCTCGCCCAACCGTTTCCCGTTTCGCGTTGGTAATCTTCCCACGTCATATCCTTGGCTTGCGAGTAACCATATGCCGAGCTCACCCGACCCCAGGGTATAAAGCCAAGAAAATAGTACCGCGGTGGCACAGCATCATGTTTAAAGGAGCTTTCTTGGTACATCATCGCCATGGGAACATGGATGGGCACTCCCCAACGTTCGCGGGCATCAGCGGCCGCGTGATACCAGTCGTTGTGCTCCTCAAAAATATCACAGATGTTTTCAGGTGACTGAGGCGGGGGTGTCGCGCAACCTGTTAACGCAGCCGTTAAGACGACAGAGGCTATCAATGAGCTACGTTGATAAAATTTTTTTTGCATGATTTTGAACTTTTTAATGACACACGTATCAGAGTAAACGTTATGTTGTGTTCACCCCTGAACTGTTTGGCGCAGCGGCTTTCCGTTGCGCCTTTTTCTATTATGCATTACTAAGACTCAGTAGTTCACTAACGCCCTGAACACTTCGCTTTTTCGAAATAGTCACGCAAGAACGTATCAAAATCAACTACATTATCCGACGCTTTACGCTCCGCAAACTTTTTCTCCGAGCTTTGCTTCCATTGTAAAAAGTCGTTTTTAGTAAAAAATTCATACGAGGCTTCACTGAACATCCGCTTATATTTAAGCGCTAGCTCTTTTCCAAGTCGACTTGCGTCCCAATTGTTGCTACGCAATATCTCCAGTACTTGCCCCGACAAAGTAAGCTCAGGATTCAGGACACAGGGATATAGCGACTCGATAGCTTCAACATACCCAGACTCAGAGTGCGGAGACAAATCCATCGTACGCGCTAAAGCAGCAAGTTCGGCAAAGAGTTCTTCAAGCCAATCAGTCATCAGGCGATCATGCCCATTTTGCCTCAAACTCAGCGATGGATTACGTCCTTGCATCACTACTTTGTTAAAGTTCTGGTCTGTTTCTTGTTGGGCATCCCAATCCATTGGCGCGCTTTCTGACAGCAGACAGTAGAGCAGCAACAGATCCAAGAATTTTATTTGTTGCGCGGTAATACCCACTTCACTAAATGGGTTTACATCCAATGCGCGAACTTCAATATACTCGACCCCACCGCGCTCAAGTGCTTGTGTCGGCGTTTCACCACCTTTTGCCGTGCGCTTTGGTCGAATAGGCGAGTAAAACTCATTTTCAATTTGCAAAATATTACTGTTCAACTGACGGTACTCACCCGCCTCTTTAACACCAATGGATTTAAAGTTTTGCGATGGTGTTGTAATAGCACGACGTAAGCCTGCAACATACTCGTCTAAGTTGTTGTAGGTGATTTTTAAACTGGCTTGCTCTTTATTGGTGTAACCCAGATCACTCATGCGCAGCGAAGTGCCGTAAGGCAAATAGCAGGTACCTTTACCCAGTTTAGCGAAGTCCCATTCGGTTAACTTACTCTCTGTTTGGGTCTGTGTAAAAAAGGACTCGCAGAGTGCCGGTGAAGCACCGAACAAAAATGGGATAACCCACGATAAACGTTTATAGTTTCGAATCAATGCAAAGTACTTTTCCGAACGAAATGCGGCGTTATCTTCAATCTGTTCATCTTTAGCGATTGCTGTCCACAATGCTTCTGGCACAGAGAAGTTAAAATGCACGCCAGAAATAATCTGCATGGTTGCACCGTAGCGGTGGGTCAAGCCCACGCGGTATAAAGACTTCATCCGTCCAGAATGTGAATCGCCAAATTTGGCAACCCTAATATCTTTATCCGAGCCAACATAACACGGCATACTCAACGGCCACAGCAACTCATCACCGAGCGACTGAAAGGTATGAGTATGAATGTCCTTAAGTTGCGACAAAGTCGTGCGAATAGATTCAGCAACGGGTGTGATAAACTCCAATAGATTTTCTGAGTAATCCGTCGTAATGGTGTCGTGCGTGAGCGTTTTACCGAGTGCTTCTGGATGATCCGTGGGTGCCAGCGTACCATTTTCTAATACGCGTAAAGCTTCACGCTCGATGCCACGATGAATACCTTCCCAAATAGCAGATGAGTGGTTTTCTGTGAGCTCGGTGATTTTTCGTTCGAATTGAGTTTGCAAAAGGGACTCCGATACTACCTTTTTTGACGCATGCGGTTAGCTTACTTAGATTTACTTCACACGTCCATGATTGGCTTAATAAACTTGGCGTTAAGGCGATGTCATGGCACACTTAACAAGCACCTTTTTATTTCACAGCGTTTGGCAAGTGGCGAATGACAACATTCTGGACACGGTTTCAAATAGGCTTTATTGCCTTTCAACTCATTAGCATCATTAGCTATCTGATTTTACCCGCACCGTTTAGTGATTACGTATTACTGACTTCGGTTGTTGTTGGATTAATAGCTGGCACCGTCATCTACACTTGGACGCGTCAGACATCGCTGACATCACCGCTGCGCCAACCCTTTCTAACTGCAAGTTCACAACAACTTTTGCAACAGGTGTTTAACGATCTACCAACGCGTGTCTATTGGCGCAATAGCGATTTAGAGTTTCTTGGTGGTAATGATGCTTTTCTGCGCGATATTCAATGCAGCACTGAAGCGCTTGAAGGTAAGCGTGATGACCAATTAGCATGGTTGGCGAAAAACCCCATACTGCAGGAGCGTGACCGTCTCACGCTCGAGCACGGCCTAGCGTCATGCAATGCGGAAATTGAATTGAATTTAGCAAATAACACACGCTATATAGAGCACTCCAGCGTCCCTCTCTATGACGACCAAAAAAATGTCATCGGCATCATCGGTAGTTACTACGATATTTCGTCAATTAAGTCGGTTGCAGAGCAAATGGAGCAAGCGAAGGAGTCAGCAGAGCAAGCGAATGTTGCCAAAGGCGAGTTTCTTGCCAACATGAGCCATGAAATTAGAACGCCCATTAACGCCATTGTAGGCATGGCCAACCTTTGCCTAAAAACGCAGTTATCAGAAAAGCAAAAGCGCTATATAAAAGTAATCGACTCATCGTCGCAAGCGCTGCTTGGTGTGATCAACGATATTTTAGATTTCTCAAAAATTGACGCAGGCAAGCTCAGTATCGAACGTATTCCTTTTGATCTACAAGACGTTCTGACCTCTTTAGCGGACATGTTTGCCTACAAAGCATATGACAAGGATCTTGAGTTTATCATCAACCTACCCGCCAATATTCCGACCCGACTATTTGGCGACCCTTTGCGCTTGAATCAGGTATTAGTCAATTTAGTTAGCAACGCTATTAAATTCACCGAAGATGGCGAGATCAATGTTGCCGTTACGTTGCTCGATAAAAATACCGATAAAGTCTGGTTACGCATATCCGTTACCGATACAGGTATTGGGATGGACGAAGAACAACGCGCAAACCTGTTTAAAGCGTTCACGCAAGCGGACTCCTCAACGACGCGCAAATACGGTGGTACGGGGCTGGGTTTAGCGATTTCACGCCGGTTAATCCAACTCATGGGTGGCGATATTGGCGTTACTAGCGGTGTAGGTCAAGGCTCCACCTTTTATATTGAGTTAACCTTGCCGATGCAACCTGAGCAAGACGACTCACACCACCAATACTTGATCCAAAAGTTACGTGGCAAGCGAGTACTCGCCATTGATGACAACCTAAGCACGCGTGAAATGATTCAAGAAATGCTGCGCAGCTACCAAGTCGATGTCCGTGTTTGCAGAACAGCCGAACAGGCGCTCGATATTCTACGCGAAGATCTAGAACCCTACGATGTACTATTGGTGGATTGGCGTCTGCCAGGAATGGACGGTCTATCGTTGTGCCAACGTGTGTATCAATCACTCGCTAGCGAGGCGCCTAAGATGATTCTGGCGACCGGATATTATGCTGAAGAGATGAGTGAGCAGGCAGCCGCAGCTGGAATATCCGATATTCTCTCGAAGCCTTTTACAGCAACCACACTCGGTCATAGTCTCGCCACCACGTTATATAAACGAGACGATAGCATATCATCAAAAGACGCTCCGGCGACCAACCTACCCGATGCGATTCAAGGCGCCCCTATCCTACTGGTTGAGGATAATGAGATTAACCAGCAGGTGGCGCTTGAGCTACTGAAAAGCCAAGGTTTTAAAGTTGATATCGCCGAACATGGACAGGCAGCATTAGACGCCATCGAACAAAAACAGTACGCATTGGTGTTAATGGATATTCAGATGCCGGTCATGGATGGCCTTACTGCCGCCAAAAAAATACGCTCTTACTATGACTACAAACAGCTCCCGATCCTCGCGATGACAGCTAACGCCATGAGTGGTGACGAAGAGCGTTCACTCTCTGCGGGCATGCAAGGGCACATTGCTAAGCCGATCGATGAAAAGCAATTAATTAAGGCAATTATTAAGTGGTGTGTGCCCGGTCATTATGAAGATGAGCCGACACAACCAGCCGATTTAGAAGAAGCATCAGAACACGCCCAAGCAGATGAAAAGCGAATTCGTTATCCGCAGGTAAAAGGTATTCAGTTCGAACAAGCACTTGCTCGATTACAGCACAATGTTCCCTTATACCTTCGTCTTGTTGAGCAATTGTTTAATGAGTATCAGAACAGCGCCATGAAAGTGTCTGATTTCATTACACGCGGACAACATGAAAGCGCTCGTCGCTATTTTCACTCGCTAAAAGGTGCTGCCGCCAACTTAGGATTAGAAGCGTTGCAGACGCGAGCTGCGGACCTAGAAAAGCATATGGCAGCGGGTAATATAGATAAAGTTGCCGACACTATTACTGGGTTAGAAAAATCATTAAACCATGCGCACCAAGCAGCCAATGATCTAGCGGCGATTTATCAACATCAACAACAGGAGCAATCATGATTCGCTTTATGTTCATCATTCCGCTTGTTTTGAGTTTGCTTTGGTTGGTTTACTTAAAGGCTCACGGTTGGACTTTAAAACAAGGACAGAAAGGATTCATTTATATTGTCGTTGTTAGCGCAGTGATTGCAGTGTTTTACACAGTCATGATGTGGCTTACGGGTCGAGGTAACCTGTAAGCCACATCAATCTCAGGCGTTAGACCAATGCAAGTAAAATACCCGCCGCAACAGCAGAGCCTAACACGCCTGCGACATTAGGTCCCATCGCGTGCATCAGCAGAAAGTTACTTTGGTTTGAGTCTAATCCAACTTTATTGACAACGCGGGCAGCCATTGGAACCGCCGACACCCCTGCAGCCCCAATTAATGGGTTGATGGGCTCTTTACTGAATTTCCCCATCAGTTTTGCCATTAAAATGCCGCTGGCGGTACCTATCGCAAATGCAATTGCACCAAGTATTAGAATGCCTAATGTTTGGAAGCTCAAGAACTGTTCGGCTTGCAACTTCGATCCAACTGCTAAGCCCAAGAAAATCGTCACAATGTTGATGAGATCGTTCTGCGTGGTCTTTGTTAAACGTTCAACGACGCCCGACTCTCGCATCAGATTACCTAAACAGAACATGCCGACCAACGGTGTTGCACTTGGCAATAATAATAACGTCAATAAAATAACGGCCAAAGGGAAGAAAATCTTCTCGCGACGTCCGACCGGCCGTAGTTGCTTCATCTTAATCTGTCGTTCGGATTCTGATGTGAGTAAACGCATGATCGGCGGTTGTATAATAGGCACTAGTGCCATATATGAATACGCCGCAACAGCAATGGCTCCGAGTAAGTCGGGCGCGAGTCGTGATGCCAAGAAAATAGCTGTCGGTCCATCGGCGCCACCGATAATGGATATTGCCGCAGCATCGGCCATCGAAAATTCAATGCCAGGCACAAAGTTTAGTGCAATCGCACCGAACAAAGTTGCAAAGATACCAAACTGCGCAGCACCACCCAGTAGCATCATTTTTGGATTAGCAAGCAGTGGACCAAAGTCGGTCAAAGCCCCCACCCCCATGAAGATAATGAGCGGGAACATGCCGGTATCAATACCTACTTTGTAGACGTAGTAAAGTACGCCCCCCGCCTCGGTAAAACCAGCAAGAGGGATATTGGCTAATATCGCACCAAAGCCGATAGGCAATAACAGCAGCGGCTCAAACTTTTTAGCAATGGCCAAGAACAGCAGGATACCGCCGACGATAATCATCGCAGTTTGCCCTACGGTAATCGCTGATAATCCGGTGGTTTGCCATAACAACGTAAGCTTATCCATGGATTACCCCAGCGTTACCAATTCATCGTCGACCGACACGGCATCGCCTTCCTTAACATGGACACTGCTGACAGTACCACCCTGCTCGGCTTTGATGTCGGTTTCCATTTTCATCGCTTCCATGACGATAAGCACATCACCCGCACTGACCTCATCGCCCTCACTGACATTGACCTTGAAGATATTACCGGCCAAAGGCGCAGCGACAGTCGTACCTTCTCCCGTCGGAGCGTTGTCATCGGAGCTGGATTGCGGCGCAGGTTGAACAGCTTCAAGCTCACCTGCAGCACTGACCGATACTTGGTAAGTCTTGCCATTGACCGCTACATCATAATGCTCGGTACCGCCCTGCGCTGGGCTGCTGGCACTTGCGCTCGAAGCACTCTGCTTGGGCTTTTCAGCGGCTTTAGGTTCATCCGCGGATGGCGCAGGTTCAAACGCATCGGGATTATCACGGTTCTGTAAAAACTTCAGACCGATTTGCGGAAATAAAGCATAGGTCAGCACGTCATCGACGACGTTATCTGCCAGCCGAATACCATCTGCTTTCGCTTTTTCATTCAGCTCTTGAGTCAGCTTTTCGAGCTCATCATCAATTTGATCGGCAGGACGGCAAGTAATCGCCTCGCCGCCTTCAAGCACACGTTGTTGCAACTCCTTGTTGACTGGTGCGGCAGTGGCTCCGTATTCGCCTTTTAATACCGCCGCAGTCTCCTTTGATATATTGGCATAACGCTCTTTACCTAGCACATTGAGCACCGCTTGCGTACCGACAATTTGCGAAGTGGGCGTAACCAATGGGATGAAGCCCAGATCCTCGCGTACTTTCGGGATCTCTTCTAATACTTGATCAAACTTATCCAGCGCGTTCTGCTCTTTAAGTTGGTTTTCCATATTCGTGAGCATACCGCCAGGTACTTGCGCCAATAAGATACGCGCGTCGACTCCTTTTAGAGAGCCTTCAAATTGAGCATATTTTTTCCGCACATCACGGAAATAACTGGCTATGTCCTCAAGCTCAGTAAGTGATAAACCGGTATCTCGATCAGAGCCTTCCGTCATCGCCACCAGCGTTTCTGTCGGCGAGTGCCCGTAGGTCATACTCATCGGCGATATAGCCGTATCCAGCATATCAATACCGGCATCAATGGATTTTTGGTAAGTCGCGACACTAAGACCGGTTGTCGCATGACACTGCATTGCGATTGGTAAATTGGTCTTTTCTTTTAACGCTGACACCAGTTCGAATGCATCATTGGGACGCAATAGACCTGCCATATCTTTGATACATAACGAATCACAGCCAAGGTCTTCGAGTTCCTGTGCCATCTCCACCCATTTTTCCAACGTGTGCACCGGTGACACCGTGTAAGACATGGTTCCTTGTGCATGGCCATCCACGTCTTTTGCCGCTTTAATTGCAGTCTTCAAATTCCGCACGTCGTTCATTGCATCAAAAATACGGAACACGTCGACACCGTTTTCGCGCGCGCGCTCTACGAAGCGACGCACGACATCATCAGCGTAATGGCGATAACCCAAGAGATTCTGACCACGCAATAACATCTGCTGGCGGGTATTGGGCATCGCTTCTTTAAGTTTTCGAATGCGTTCCCAAGGATCTTCACCTAAATAACGAATACACGCGTCGAACGTGGCACCGCCCCACGACTCTACCGACCAAAATCCAATCTTATCGATTTTGTCAGCGATAGGTAGCATATCCTCGAGCCGGAGCCGCGTAGCTAATAACGACTGATGGGCGTCTCTAAATACAAGCTCTGTTAACTTAAGGGGCTTGCTCATATGGAATTCTCCTCGTTATTCGCGTTATTTTTTGCGTTGGGTACGGTAGGCGTGAACGGCTGCAGAGATGGCTGCCACAGTATCATCAGAAGGTTGGTTGCCTGCTTTAGATTGCTTACGTGCGCTTCGCGGCGTCGGTTCATGGGTTGCACCTTTAGGCAGGTATTTTGCCATCATCGACATGCAAAAAATTAACAGCAATAAAAAGGCGATAACGGATGTCATCCCTACAGCCATAATTTCCGCAGCATTTATAAATAACTCAGACACGACTACTCCTTGCGGATTTCCGTACAATTGTTATAAAAATATTAAATACTATGCTAACAGGCTTAGCAAGCGGATAAAGGGGCATATACTGACTATTCAGAATATAAATGAGTGGAAATATAAAATTATTATTTATAAATCAATAGGATAAAGGATAAGAAATAAAAATCAGCAAATCGACTAGCGGATAACTTAATTAGCGGGATTACATGAAATACTTAGAGATGGCGCGCTCGGGAGGACTCGAACCTCCAACCGCCTGGTTCGTAGCCAGGTACTCTATCCAGTTGAGCTACGAGCGCGTATAATGCAGTGTTTGGTTATTGAAATATGGCGCGCTCGGGAGGACTCGAACCTCCAACCGCCTGGTTCGTAGCCAGGTACTCTATCCAGTTGAGCTACGAGCGCAAACATTATTTCAATCAACGTTAAGTATATGGCGGAGAGGGAGGGATTCGAACCCTCGATAGGGCTACAAACCCTATACTCCCTTAGCAGGGGAGCGCCTTCAGCCACTCGGCCACCTCTCCC
>NZ_CAXGLS010000013.1:0-50929 GCF_964010655.1 uncultured Idiomarina sp. | reverse complement strand
ATTTTTTATCCACTATAAAACAATAAGTTATTAGATCTTATCGATTCCGCCTCCGACCACTATTCTAAAGGCCCTGCACTTTGTGCGGGGCTTTTTAGTTTCTGATGGTGTACCAGATTTGTACCAATCGAGCCATCAACGTTACAAGCCACTCGTTTCAAGTGCTCGGCAGCCAAATGTGCATAACATGGTAACGGTTAGCCGTTGAGGCAGACGCTTCACTCCGAATATCAAACTTTACCTCGTCAATCAGACTTCGATTGATTTGGTCTAGATAGAGACCTCTAAAGTAAACGTCTAACCGTCTTAACTTACCAATATCTTTTTGGTGGTCGCGTTTATCTTGCTTTTCAGTCAACCAACGGATTGGTGAGCCCGACAGCTTAACGTCTGACTCATGGTTAACGATTACGGAATCAGATCAGTTATTAGTAGTCAACGATCATGGCTCTAATTATGAATTTGCCAATACGTAATCCAATGAACCACAACCAAACACTCTACTCCGACAGTTCGTACAGAGGGCTTCCGCTTTGGCCTCAGCATTTGCCTTATATTCAGGAACTCTTATTTGATCTACATGACACAATGACAAGAGCGATTGAGGAACATCCACGTACGCTGGCTGTTCGCTTTGATTTGAAAGTGCCTGTAGCCCGTATTCCCTTGCACCATAAACCACGAAAGACCGCACGACTCACTCAATGATATGACACCGTTTGATTACCGAACTGCGGCATAAATATTCTATCAGATGACTGTGTTATAAATGGGATATTTACACTTCTACCTGCCTAAAATATTCACGCTCGAAGTTGTTCGGTGACATTCTGAAGGCCCTGCACTTTGTGCGGGGCTTTTTTATTTCTACAGACCGACTACCAACAATTATTCGTACCATGGAGCCGAATTCTAGAAGGGCTGTCGATCTCTTAAAACCTCAGTTTGTCAATTGTTTAGAGGGTTTAGCAGTTATCGCTCCCGCTAGTACCAAGCCAATGGCGGCAGCTATCAAAGAGCTGTTGAATGTTTCACTATAAGCTCTAAGCGCCTCTGCCAAGAGAGGACCTATAATTTGCCCCACTCCATAAGAAAGCGTCATGACTGCCAGCATATTAAACTTTACTCTGTACTTTATTTTTTGTGCGGCTGACATTGCAATTGTTACGGTTCCCATGAAGGTGGAGCCGACCAAAATGGCACTTAAAAGATAAAAGCTAGAGGACGAACCCATCGTCGGTAGCACTACACCTAACGCCTGTACGCCTAGGTTAGTTTGTAAGGCAAGCTGGGAACCTAGACGTTGATGAATTTTGTGCCAAATAAAGCACGAGGGCATGGCACCTAATCCGAATACCGCCCAGATATGTGACGAATCAACCTCGGGTAACACTTGATGGACTAAAAACGGTAAATAGGTTGCGGTGATTATGTATCCTAAGCCAGCCAGTCCGTAGCAAAAAATAAGTGCACCGGTACCGATATTGGGCGCTTGCCTTTTACTTTCCGTTTGGTAGTTTGGGCTTGCTTTGGGATTGCTATCAAATAGTCCTCTGAGCACCATGATACCGAGAGCTACGGTCAATAATGCCAGTGCTAGCCACATTTCAAAACTGGTTAACAGCAACCAATCCGCTAACACGATCAGTTCTGCAGAGACGACGATGCCAAAACCCACCCCCGCAAATAATAAAGGTGCATGGTGCGAGTGGCCGCGGTGTTCAAGTAGCCAAAGCGAGGCTGCCACCATAGAAAAAGCACTAAACACGCCAGCAATAAAGCGCACCGCAATAATCGCTACTGCGGGCAGTGGCATTGCTAATAATGCCATAAATACAGCCGTGCCGATGACAGCACAAAGACACATACGATGAGCGTTGTGAGGTTTAATATATATAGACAGTAGTGACCCGACCAAATAGCCACAGTAATTGAGTGTAGCTGCCAAGCTACCCGCCCAAACACTCAACACGCCTTCTTCGACCATGTGAGGCAAAATTGCTGTGTAGGCAAATCGCCCAAAACCCATTCCAATAGTAAGAATTAACGCCGCTTCTAGCGCCGTTCTGATGCCGCGATCTTGATTATTACGGTCCACCGATTCCATTACAGCGTGTCCTTAACGACATCGATCAGACGTGAAAGTGCGGGAGTCAGGTGGCCTTGTCGCCATACGAGATAAGTATCAATGGTTTGACAATTTAACGAGGCTAACGTCTTAGCAGCAGGACTCAACTCTAAGACGCTTCTAGGTAACAAAGTGACACAGTGCCCCGCTGCAACGCATGCAATCATGGCGTGATAAGAATTTAACTCCTGGACACACCACTCGGAACTCGCATCAATATCCAAAACCGTCTCAGCTATCTTGCGATAAGTACATCCCGAAGCAAAAGCGGCAAGAGTGCGAGTTTCTAATTGAGTTATATCTTTCACACCCGCTTCGTTGGGTGGTAGTAGAAGAACTAAGTCTTCTTGCCAAACAGGTAGCGAATTGAGTGTCCGATCATCGAGCTCATCGTGCGCTATTTGCTCTGCATGCAAAGCCACAAAAGCACAGTCAATTAACCCTTTTTGCACCTCATCAATAAGCCTGCTTGAGGGGGCTGTCTTTAAACTTACATGAACCTGCGAGAATCTCTTAGTAAAGTCCGCTAGCAGCTGTGGTAAACGACTTGCAGCTGTACTTTCCATACTTCCCATTCGCACACTACCACCGCTTTGTTCCCCCAAAACGACCTGTTTAGCCTCCTCTTCTAGCGCGATAAGGCGTTTCGCATATTCTAAAAATTGCTCGCCGGCATGAGACAACGATAACCGCTTATTAATACGTACAAACAGGTCAGTGGCGACCTCAGACTCAAGCTGCTGAATTCGAGTAGTAACATTTGAAGGCGCTCGACCCAGTCTCTCTGCAGCGCGAGTGATACTTAACTCATCAGCCACACAGCAAAAGATTTTCAACGATTCAATATTCATTATATTCTCAATACAGGAATTTATTTAAAAATACATTCTTTATATGAGAATTTCAAATGCTACAGCCAAACTTGAAGCGAATTAGCGTTTAATGTAGCTTTACAGGGTTCGTATCAACCGCGAGAAGTAATGCGTAGACTGGGATTTTTAATTTTTGTACTGTTTGCCGTTCTGACTCAAATCAGTCAGGCGGTCGCTGACGTGCATCAAACCCATCAATCTGCGTTCTAGCAACACCTCAATTTCGAACACGACGAATCCCATATCGATAAAAGCAATCTCCCGAGTAGTGGTCAAATTAGTTTTGATTGTCACCACTGTTGCCATTGTCATGGCTCATTTCACCTCTATGCCATAAAAGCGGAGCGGACATTGACTTTGCCGCGTGTCGCGACGATCCGTCCGGGCTATGCCCAGGCTTATACAAATCCCTCTTCAGCGCCATTATTCCGGCCTCCCATCTCCTCATAACTGCTTAACACGCTGCTTTCGCAGCACTTAATTTGTTTTACGCAGTAACATGACTGAGGAGTCTACCTATGCGTTCGTTTTCGAAACGCAGCAAACGCTTGTTTGCTGCAATTAGTATGGCGTTGAGTTCAAGCTTCGCCAGCGCACAGCAATTGCCTGACCTATGGCAAAAAGCAATACAGCAACATCCAAGTGTTCAGGCGGCCGAGCAACAAGCTCAAGCACTGATCCAGCAAGGCCGCCAGCTCAATCAACCGCTATATAATCCAACCTTGTCTTCTCGCTTAGAGCGCGAGGGAGACGTCAATAACTACGCGGTGGGTGTGAGTCAAACGCTCGACTGGAGTACCGGTAATGAAGCTCGCGCCAGCCAAGCCGATGCCATGACAGCGTTAGCACAAAGCCTCTATCGTCAAACGGCGACCCAGCACGCTAAAGAGCTACTCGATGCTTATGTGCGCTGGTTTGATGCCCAAAGGCGATACAGCTTGGCGAAACAGCAGGAGGACGTGGTTCAGCAAGCTATCGACATCGTCTCTGAGCGTCGTCGAGCAGGTGACTTGGGGCCGTGGATGAACAACTGACCATTTTGGCGTTAAGTCGTCAATTACAGCAAACCGCTGCAACATACCAAACGTTGCAGTCTGCTGAAGCGGATTTAAACGCCTTACTGACCACCTCTGATTTCAATCAACTCACCATTGAGGATGGCGTATTTGATATTACACCCAGTTTAACGGTTCGCTGGCAACAGCATCCGCAGTTAAAGGCCGCTTATCTGCAATGGCAGCTTAAACGTGCCGATGTCGACTGGAAGCGCTCACTAACGACGGCCAACCCGACGTTGGGTATTGAAGCGGGCGAGACCGACCACGAAACCGTCGTTGGTTTATCTTTCAGTATGCCTTTGCAGATCCGTAACAGCTACAACGACGCAGTGCATGCGGCGAGTAGCGAAGCACTGGCGGAAGAGAAGCGACTCATGGCGTTGAAGCATCAGTGGCAAGCGGCGCTCAAATCCTCGCTTAACAACTATCGCTTTATCAAAAGCCAATGGCACAGCTGGCAACAACGCTTTCAAGACCGACAGAGCGCTTCGTCCCAAGTGATAGAGCAGTCCTGGGTCGAAGGCGACTTATCAACCACCGATTACCTCACCGCAATGCGCCAACAACTCGACAGTCAATACGCAGGTATCGCGTTACAAACGCAATACCGTTTGGCGGCTATCGAATGGTTATATCGCTCGGGTGAACTCAGCAAAGCTCTGAAGTTAAGCCCGCTCAGTCAGCACACAAGTAACGCGATTGGAGAATAAATCATGTCAGTAAAACCTTTACATGCAGTCATAGCAATGGTGCTGAGCGTTTCAACTCAGGCGCAGGAGCAACATCAAGAAGACCATGAAACACACCAAGAGCCCGCTGGCATCACACTTTCTGAGCAGCAACGTGATATGGCCGACATTGCCACTGGCAAACTCAGCGCTCGCGTGATCGAGTACCCCGTGTATGCGCCCGGCGAGGTAGTGGCGAACGATTTCAATAGCTACGTTGTCAGTCCTCGAATTGATTCCACCATTTTAAGACGCTTTGTCAGTATCGGCGATCACGTCGAACAAGGTGAACCGCTGGCTACGCTATTTAGTGCGCGTATGGCGGACGCACAAAGCAGTTATTTAGTTGCGCTAAACGAGTGGCAACGGGTGCAGTCGCTGGGTGAATCGACAGTCGGTGAAAAACGCTTCGTCGAAGCACAAAATACGTTTACCTCAGCGCGCGCTAAACTCAAAGCGTTTGGTATGCTACTTAACGAAATTGAGCGTTTAACCAAGCCCGATTATCCACTTGGAGAATATCAACTGACGTCTGATATTAACGGCATTGTGGTTAGCGATAACTTTAAGCAAGGTCAACAAGTGAGTGCAGGTACCGAGCTCGTTGATGTGCTGCAAGAAGCAAGTTTGTGGGTGAACGCACGACTACCCGGTACCACCGATCTTAACGTTAAGTTTGGTGATCAAGTGATGGTGACAGTCGATGGAGTCGACTACCCTGCAAAAGTCATTCAGGAGGGGCATACCATCGACCATAAAACCCGCACACGCACTATCCGACTGGCAGTCGATAATAAGCAAGACCGCCTTCATCCTGGACTTTTTGCTGATGTCTACTTCACCGTTGAGTCGGAGCAACCGGTATTAGCGGTTCAGGACTCAGCACTGATGCGTGCTCCAGATGGCGACTGGCAAATCTTCATTGAACGTGCTCCCGGTCAGTTCGAACCCCAAGAAGTCGAACTAATTGATGAAAAAGGTCCGTGGAAGATTATTGACGGGGTATCGGAAGGCACACGATACGTCAGTCAGGGGGCTTTTTTCGTCCGTTCACAAATTGCTAAGGGCGGCTTTGACCCGCATAACCATTAATAGGAGGTTGTATGTTTCAGCGCATTATCCAATTTGCTGTCGCCAATCGCCTATTATTGGTATTGGCCTTATTCGGCATCAGCATCGCGTCCTTTTTTGTGATCCCTAAGCTTAATTTGGACGCCTTTCCCGATGTGACCAATGTTCAGGTTACGGTGAATACCGAGGCGCCCGGGTTAGCAGCGACCGAAGTTGAGCAATTAATTACTTATCCGATCGAGTCTGTCATGTATGCCCTTCCCGATGTTGAGGAAGTCCGCTCCATCTCTAAGACCGGCTTGTCCGGTATTACCGTGGTGTTTGACGAGAGCGTGGATATTTACTTTGCTCGACAACTGGTATTTGAGCGACTGCAAGCGGCAAAAGAGTTGATTCCCGAGGGTGTCGGCACACCCGAAATGGGTCCTAACTCCTCCGGTCTGGGTCAGGTCTACCAGTACTTATTAGTCGCCGACCCTGATTCTGGCGTGACTAGCATGGAGCTACGCAGTCTTAACGACTATGTGGTTAAACTGCTACTCATGCCGGTTGAAGGGATCACCGAAGTCTTGTCCTTTGGCGGCGAGGTTAAGCAATATCAGGTTAACCTTAATCCCGCCAAGTTATTGTCTTATGAACTGACCCAACAGGACGTTATGGATGCGGTTAATAAGAACAACGGTAACGTAGGGGGCTGGTATATGCCTCGCGGTCAGGAGCAGTTAGTTATCCGTGGCACGGGCTGGCTCGCGAACGGTGATAAAGGGTTGCAACAGCTCCGTCAGATTCCCTTAAAAACCGTTGACGGGGTCTCGGTGACACTCGGCCAAGTAGCCACTGTCGAGGTCGGGAGTGAAATCCGCCAAGGTGCGGTATCAATGTCGCGCAAAGTTGACGGTCAGGTCAACCAGTTAGGTGAGGTGGTGTCCGGTATCGTACTCAAACGTATGGGTTCGAACACCAAGGCGACTATCGATGGCATTAAAAAGCGCATTCCGCTTATCCAGCAGGCACTGCCCGAGGGCGTCACGTTTGAGCCGTATTATGATCAAGCCGATTTAATACAAAAAGCCGTGTCGACGGTCGCCTATTCGCTCCTCATCGCATTTGTGTTCATCATCGCGGTATTGGCCTTATTCTTACTGAACTTACGCGCTACTTTCTTAGTGCTGCTCTCTATACCAGTGTCGATCGCCATCGCCTTGATGGTTATGTCGGCTGTCGGTATGTCTGCGAATCTCATGTCATTAGGCGGGATTGCTGTCGCTATTGGTATGCTGGTCGATGGTTCGGTAGTGATGGTTGAAAACATTTTCAAACATCTGAGTCGTCCCGATATTGAGCACCATGAACAGGCAGCAAAGCGGACTGAGTATCACGATCCTGACCCGCAAGCGGCTCAGCTTGATAATCACGGTATCAAACTCCGAGTGAAAGAGGCGGCGAATGAGGTCGCACGACCCGTCTTTTTTGCTGCCATGATCATTTTGGTCGTTTTCATGCCGTTATTTAGCTTTCAGGGTGTCGAGGCAAAATTATTTGAGCCAATGGCGATCAGTATCATTCTGGCAATTATCTCAGCAGTTTTTGTTGCCATCATGGTCGTCCCGGCGCTCGCTAGTTACTTCTTTAGTCGCGGCATAAAGCCTCGAGAAAATAAGTTACTTAAACCCCTAGATAGGGGCTACAAGCGACTGCTATCCATTACCTTAAAAAGTAAAAAAGTGGTGGTTGCGATCGCCGGTGCGTTATTTGTCGCTGCCCTGCTATTGGTTCCGCAACTGGGCACCGAGTTTGCGCCTGAGCTAGAAGAAGGCACGATTAATATTCGCGTGACATTGGCCCCCTCTTCTAATCTCGAAACGGCGTTGGAGGTTGCTCCTAAGCTCGAAAAAATACTGATGTCATTTCCAGAAACCACGTATGCGCTGAGCCGTATTGGTCGCGCAGAGGTCGGCGGCGATCCGGAGCCTATCAGTAATATTGAGATCTATGTCGGTGTTAAACCCCAGTCAGAATGGACTACGGCATCAGACCGTTACGCCTTGCAGGAAAAAATGGAAGCTAAACTCGATACACACCCGGGTCTACTGTTTAACTTTTCACAACCGATTGCAACGCGGGTCGATGAGCTACTGTCGGGGGTTAAATCGCAACTCGCGATTAAGTTATTTGGCCCCGATTTGGATGTGCTTGCCCGTAAAGGTCAGGCGATTGAGGAAGCAGTTAAACAAGTCGATGGCGCCGTTGCTGTAGCAATGGAGCAAATAAAGGGCGAAGCCCAGCTAGTGGTGTCTCCTAAACGACAACAACTCTCACGTTACGGATTAAATGTCTCTGATGTGCTAGATGTCGTCGACAATGGACTGGGTGGTGCGTCAGCGGGCCAAATTATTCACGGCAATGAGCGCTATGACATTTATGTGCGGCTTGCCAAACAGTTTCGAGAAACCGCAGAAGCCATTCGTTCATTACGTTTATTAACGCCATCGGGTGCTTGGGTTACGCTCGGCGAGGTCGCCCACGTCGCGATCGAGTCGGGGCCACCACAAATACGCCGAGATGATGTTCAACGACGTGTCGTCATTCAATCCAATGTGCAAGGTCGCGACATGGGTAGTGTCGTGGCGGATATCCGTCAGACCATCGACAACACCGTTGACTTACCATCCGGCTATTCAGTCGATATTGGTGGTCAGTTTGAGAGTCAACAACGAGCGCAAAAACGGCTATCTATTGTCGTGCCTATCTCGCTTGTTCTTATCGCACTGTTGCTCTACTTTGCCTTCGGCACCCTGGGTCAAGCAATGTTGATTTTAGTAAACGTGCCGTTAGCAGTGATTGGCGGTATTGTTGCACTCTTTATCTCCGGTCAATATCTTTCGGTGCCCAGTGCAGTCGGGTTCATCACACTCTTTGGGGTCGCCGTTCTAAATGGTGTGGTTCTGGTAGAGAGCATTAACCAGCGGATCGCGGACGGTCATCAGGTCACTGAGGCAGTATTTGATGGCGCATGGTCTCGCTTACGTCCGGTGTTGATGACAGCCATCACCTCAGCGCTCGGGCTGATACCCATGCTGTTTGCCACGGGTGCAGGCGCTGAGATCCAGCGTCCCTTGGCAACGGTCATCGTCGGTGGACTGGTTTCCGCCACGTTACTGACGCTTGTAGTATTGCCGGTGCTCTACCCTTGGTTCTCTAAACAGAAAGTGACGGAGCTTACGCGAACCTGATTTGTTTCACTGCTTACAGTTTGTAACAAAGCAGATTCGCTTTTCGTCTCCACCGTGATTATTGTTTAATCAAAGTCAAAATGAGGGCGTTGAAATGTACAGCGACAAAGATATTCGCGCAGCCGTCGAGGCAGGTGTCATGCCTAAACAAACGGCGAACGCGTTTCGTGATTTTATTCAACAACAGCGCGGTGGAGTCCTAAATCAAGACCAAGAGTATATTCCTTTGGTACACGGCTTTAACGACATTTTTGTCGTGATCGCCGCAGTGATTGCTTTGGCAGGTCTGTGGACGATTGGTAATACCATGTCGCCGCTGATCGGTGGCGGTTTAGTAGCTGTGGCAAGTTGGTTGTTGTCCGAGTACTTCACTCGCCGTCGACATATGGCGCTGCCATCGATCGTGCTATTGGTGACGGCATTGGGCGGTACCTTCGGTGGCGTGATTATGCAATTACTTGCCATGGCGGTTAGACCCGACCTTGCTAGCGGTGTCGCATTTATTGCTGCCAGTGCCGTTGCAACAGCGCATTGGTTTCGGTTCCGTGTTCCTATCACGCTCGCGGCTGGGATCGCTACGGTGGTTGGTATCATTGTGTCGTTCTTAAGCACCACCTGGTTGCTAGACAGTATCTTAATTGACTTGGTGATCATGACAGGGGGGTTAGTCACCTTTGGCATCGCCATGTATTGGGATGCTTCGGACGTCGATCGCACCAGTCGTCGTTCTGATGTCGCGTTTTGGCTTCATCTACTGGCGGCGCCGCTAATGATCCATCCTTTGTTTAACGTCATTCTTGGCAGTGATTTTGAAATCGGCGTTACTCAAGCAGCCGCGACACTGGTGGTTTATGTTGTGTTGAGTGTCGTATCTCTGATTATCGATCGTCGCGCCTTGATGGTATCAGCATTGGCCTACGTTATTTTTATTTTCAGTCAAGTGCTGACAAGCGTTGGCTTGGTCGACTTAGGTAGCGCGGTGATGGGCTTAATCGTGGGTGCTGGCTTACTACTTGTGTCGGTGTTCTGGCATCCGCTGCGCAGTTCATTGGTATCTAAATTGCCGCCTGCGCTACTTAATAAGTTACCTTCACTGCAATAAAACATTGAGCGGCGCAAGCCGCTCTTTCTAACTTATTAGTTAAAAATTGTAGATATTTTGTAAAAATAAGCTTTGAAAAGCGCTTTAAGCGATCCATAATTTAACAATTAAACATTTAAATAACATTTGGAGCCGTTATGGCTGTAAAATTTGAAGACCGTCCCCTGGATAAAGTTCGCGAAGAAGTGATAGACCAGCTGGTTATGAATTACAGTCATAGTGAACTATCGCAAGAGGCTTTTGAAGCGCGGCTTGACCAAGCATTTGACGCGACCGCTCACCAGCAATTAGCCGACTTAGTAGAAGACTTACCCCTGCAAGTTGATGCGAAGTATGAGCAAAGTAAAGCCGCACGTTTTGACGCACACTCCACCAAAATATTCGCTGGCAGCGAACATTCGGTTGTCGCAATACTGTCTTCGCAAAGCATGAAAGGTGCATGGCAAGTACCGGCTAAAATTAAAGCCTACAGTGTGCTGGGTTCACTCAAGATCGACTTTACTGATGCGCACTTCGAGAGCGATGAAATTCATGTTCAACTACTCGACCTTGTTGGTGATATTAAAATTTTTGTTCCCGAGTTTGCCCGCGTGACCTGCAATGTCGCTAACATTATTAGCTCTCTCGATAATCATCTAGAGGCGCCAATACAAGCGCCTAAAGTGCACATCCATATTTCCGGCTATTCCGTACTCTCTTCTATTGATATCAAAGTACGCCAAACAATGCGCGAGCGTTTTATTGCGTTTGCTGATAAGTTAAAGCGTAACTGGACCACCTAAAAACAACAACATGGAGTCTAATCAATGAAGCTCTACGAAATGGCGAAGGCGCCTAACCCGCGTCGCGTACGCATGTTTCTCGCAGAAAAGGGATTACTAGATAAAGTCGAACGGATTGAAATTGACTTGTCAAAAGGTGAAAACCTCAGCGATGCTTTCAAAGCCAAAAATCCCATGCAAAAAGTCCCTGTACTTGAGCTCGATGACGGTAGATTTATCTGCGAAACCACGGCAATTTGCCATTATTTCGAAAACCAATATCCCGACTCACCTAAACTACTTGGCGACAATGCCAACGACAAAGCCATTATTGAGCAGTGGACGCGTTGGGTCGACTTTTATTTGTTCTACCCGATAGGCATGGGCTTTCAGCACACGACCGACTATTTCAAGCATCGCATGCAACCCATCCGCGAATGGGGTGAGCACAATATCAAAGAGGCCGAGCGCTTTTTTGATTTCCTAGACGACCAACTCGAAGGTAAGGATTTTATTGCCTGCGGTCAGCTCACTGTCGCCGATATCAATGCGTTCTGCTCAGTCGACTTTGGCAAAGTCGTGAATCTACGCGTTGATGAAAGCCGTCCTAATTTATTCCGTTGGTATCAAGCGATGAAGCAACGCGCTTCTGCTAAAGTTTAATTCGAGCCTGATATGCAAGAAGAAGCATCAAGTTTATGGGCGGAGTTTAGCTCCGCCTTTACAACCCTATGGCAGACACCACTTTATACCTCCGGCGATACAAAAATCCATTTTAGTCAAGTGGTCATTGCGCTGACCATTATCATCGTTGGTGTTATTGTTGTTCGCATTATAGGTCGCCAACTACTGAACCGTGCCCTACTGCGCAACGGCGCGTCGGAAAACACCCTATTTACCTTTCGTCGGCTATTTCAGTTTATTGCCTACTTGTTACTGGTTTTACTTGCTCTACCGTTAGCCGGTATTCCGATTACGATATTTGCAGTACTCGGTGGCGCGTTCGCCATTGGTGTGGGTTTTGGTGCGCAGAATTTGCTCAATAACCTGATATCGGGCTTTATTCTATTAACCGAGAGTCCAATTCGTATTGGCGACATCGTTGAGCTTGAGAACGAGCAAGGTCGCATTGAAGAAATAGGTAATCGTTGTGTACGTATTCGTCGGTTTGACGGGATTCATGTACTGGTGCCAAACAGCTACTTTTTAGAGCAACGCGTAGTGAACTGGACACTGGTTTCAAAAGATATCCGCAGCAATGTCAGTGTTGGTGTCGCTTATGGTTCACCGGCTGAAAAGGTACGTGACTTAATGCTGGAGGCGGCGAAAGAGCATAAAAAGATTAACACCGAGTACCCCATCGAAGTGTTATTTGAAGACTTTGGTGATAACAGCCTTACCTTCAATTTGCTGTTCTGGACTTCGGTTAGTGCGCCGATGGATTTACGTCGGGTGCAGTCGGACTTGCGCTACAAGATCGACTCACTATTCGCCGAGAATGATATCGTCATCGCCTTCCCACAACGGGATGTGCACCTCGATACATTAAGACCACTCGAAGTCTCTATTCAACGAGCAAAAAAAAGCGATGCTAATTAGCATCGCTTTTATCAAAACTCTCCGCGTATTTAGAATTCACGCTTATACGTTAGCGAGAAACTAACACCACGCGTTTCTGAACGAAGCAAGGTATCGTCAAACTCAATCTCTTTATCTTGATTCAAGATATTTTGCACCTTGAGCGTGATCTGAGAATTGAAGTCTGGATAGTAACTATAAACCGCGTCTAAACTGTGGAAAGGTTGCTCAAACGCATCGCCACGACCTTCGATACCTGGAATGATAATACGCTCACCAAACACGTTATAAACCAACGATGCAGAGTGCTTACCATTGTCAGAATCAAAGCCAAGCTGACTGTTGACCACCCATTTTGAGTGACCCGTTAAGCGACGTTCGGTATTGGTAATCGACGTCGATACACCGGTTTGTTCAACAATCTTCTGAGTATCCAACTGGATTTCAGAGTCACTTAACGTAACGTTACCCGAAACAAAGAAGTTCGTGCTGAGTGATTTTAACCACTCCATTTCGACACCGTATACTTCACCGGTCTCAGCGTTAGCAATACGTACTAATGGAGGACCGTCTTGCGCGGGCGACTGAACAGATTCAATCGGGTCAGTCATGTCCTTATAGAACATACCCAACGACAAGGTATCGCCATTTTCTTGATACCACTCCCAACGTGCGTCATAGTTCTTGATCGACGTTGTCCGCAAGCCTGGTGTACCGCCGACTGGGAACAAGGTCAACGGATCGAGGTACGTTGAACTAGAGACTTCGCGCAAGTCAGGACGGACTACCGTTTGTCCGTAGCTGAAACGTAACTGCTGCTCGTCAGTTAAAAAGTAAGTCAACGCCAACGATGGATAGAAGTCATCCTCTTGGAATGCTAAATCAGCTAGATCGTTAGGTGTCGGGTTGGTTGGTAAATCGATTTCACCGGTCGTTGGTACCAGTGGTACCACAACTTGGCGGAAGTCTTCCCAACGAACACCCGCCGTAATACGCCACTTCTCTTTAAAGAACACGTCGCCTTCAACGTAGTATGCGTCGATTGCTTGCGCAGAAATATAATCATCGCCCGCTACCGTAGTATCGTTCAATATCGGCGTAAAACTAAGTTCAGTATTCGCTAATAAGTCATCATTAAGGATTTCGCCTAGCTGATGCCCTTGCAAAACGCTCGAGTCGGGGAACGCACGCGTATTGATATCAAAACGACGGTTGGTGGCAAAACGCGTTTTCTGAACAAAGTCCGCGCCCGCCTTTAAGGTGATATCCCAATCATCGAGCATGATTGGTAGAGTTACATTGCCGCCCCAGTTTTCAACTTCATCATCGAGATCTTGAAAAGAGTAACGTGCAGCCGTCGTCGCATTGGTTAGGTTACTCTCAGTTTGACGGTCAAAAACTCCATCTTCGTTACGGTCCGTCAAAATAAACCGAGTCTCTAAGTTACCCGGTGCATAACGGCTTGAACGTGCCTTTGAATACTTCCAATCAATACCCAAGAAGTTCCAGTCGGTAAAGGTATGCATCCCTTTAATTTGGTTAGCCACCATCCGACGCTCTTGGTAATTCACATCAAACTCACGAATACGCTGGTCAGAGCCGAAGTTGATGTTGTTATTGTTACCCAATTTCTCGCGTAAACGATCCTCGGTATCGTTCAGAATGACATGGCTGAAGTCGACTTTGTGATTCGCGCCGTAGTTAATGCCCAGCGTGAACATACCTGACCACGTCACTTGGTGCTCGGTTGACTGCACATCATCCCAACCACGAACCAATGTATAGCTGTCATCAGGGTTTAAGCGGTAGTTTTCACCCAGAAACTGCTCAGAAACCTGCCACTCATTGCGGTACGCAGCCGTGGTCAAAAAACCAATCGCCCACTTGTCAGTTAAATCATAACGGTTACCGTAGGTCACATTGACACCATAATCAGGGTCAATAGACTGCATTTGAGGGTCATAATCTCGGTTCAGTGCCAATGCCACATCCCGATTATCTTCGATGCTAATTTCATCAAGGAATGTGCGTTGTCCCCACAACGCTTGCAACATTTGTGGTGCTGCACGAGTTCCGTCATCTTTACCCTTCCATGAACTCCCGCCATCATACCAATATGAGTCATCGAAATTTTCTGAGTTGCCGCCCACTTTGATCGAGCCATTAAAAACTTCTTGCGTGGGGGCAGACTTCAGGCGGATATCAACATTACCGCCACCAAAGTTAGCCGGCATTGATGCTGAATACGACTTTTGAACAGCTAAACTTTCGATAATATCCGAGGGGAATAAATCGAGTGGAATAACGGCTCGGGTTGGATCAGGGCTCGGTACGGACATGCCGTTAAGTTGCGTACTCGAGTAACGCTCACCTAAACCACGTACATAAATAAATTTACCGTCGACCAGTGTAAGACCTGTAATACGACGAAGCGCAGCAGCGGCATCAGTATCACCGGTACGCGAAATCTGGTCAGCACCCATGATATCGGCCACGAACGCCTGTTCTTTACGCTCTTGAACTACCGCTGCGGCACTGCCCTGTAAACGAGTACCTGTGGTAACCACTTCCTCGATGACTTGCTCAGGGTTGCTTGCCTGCTGCTCTGCTTCAGCTTCGGTTTGCTCGGCGTCTTGCCAAGCGAGTGCCGCAGGTGTTGCCAAGCAGGCAAGCACTGCGAGAGAAATATTTGCCAGAGGGAATCGGTTGGCACGCATGATATTAGCTACCTCTTGTTACTATGGAAGCCGGAGGTGTCCCTAAGGTCACCTCACGGCTTTTAAAGAGCACTTTATGCTACTTAAGGGGTTACTCTAATCCTACAGTCCAACCTGCAGTCCAATCGTTACCTTCTTCAACTGCTCCAACGAATGTCGCGTTGTCGAAGAATGTATCGCCGCTGAGGTCTGCTGCAGTTGCGTCTGTAATGCTGAAGACACCGTTCAAAGTATCGCCTGCTGCGGCAATGCTATTACCTGCTTGACCTGTGAACCAAGTTTCCAAATTGACGTCAGTTGCGCCAAATTTAAAGTTTTCACCGTTGTCACACGCCATGACTGAGTGAGTCATTGCAATGCCACCATCTTGTAAGTGCTGCTGGCTGACCGGGCTACTCTCAACTTCTAAACATTCGCCCATGCCCGCAGGACCTGAAACGATCGTGTTATAGAACGTTGCTTTAGTACCTTCGCGCAAGTAGATACCCTCTGAAGAGTCCTCGCCTTGGAACGTGTTTCCAATGATGGTTAAGTTCGCAATGGTTGGGTTCGACATTGGAGTTACAGCCGGATTGCTACCATCGTTGTCAGCTTCGATACCACGGTTTGCATCTGAGTTGTCAGGGTTTTGGCGGACCAATACATATTGCATCTTGCCTTGGTACCCATTGTCCCAATCGATACTGTCATCTTGCATGTTGGTTAAAACAACATACTTGAAGTTAACCGCACCGCCGAACATTTCGATGCCATCATCTGAGTTGTTATGAACTTGGAGGTATTCCACCTTGGTTCCTGAGCCCACACCGCCGAACGTAATACCGTTAAGTTCGTTATCCGGTGCGATTTCAAAACCACCGTTCATGACACGTACATACTGCAAGGTACCTGAACTATCGGTCGCATCAGTACCACCGAATACAGCACCTTCTGCCGCGCCTTCAACTTGCAATGCACAGTCAGAACCATCAGATGGGCATTTGTTACTCGGTGCGTTACCCAAGATAACTAAGCCGCCCCACTGACCCGGCTGACCTTCGCCAGTCTCAACGTAAGCTGCGGAAGTAAACGTGATAGGCTGTTCAACCGTACCTTCCGCCATAATGTCTGAACCACGGCTGATCACTAAGTAATCGCCACCAGTACGTCCATAAACAGTTGTCCCCGGCTCAATAGTCAACGTCATTGAGTTCGCATTGTCACCACCGATGAAAACCGGTCCGCTCAATGCATAAATATTGTCCGCGCTCAGTGTTAAATCGTCCGTGTAAGAGCCCGCTAGCTGACAAGTTGTAGTAGATCCATCTACTGGGGTAATCGCTTCGGTGCCTGCTGGACAACCTGCTACAGGCGCTTCTGAACCGCCCGCAGTGACTTCACCGCCGCCAAAACCAAATGCCCAGCCTTGACGCCAATCGCTGTCACCCGGAACCGCACCAACAAAATCAACTGACTCAAAGAAGCTACCATCAACGGTGTTCGCAACGTCTTGACCTGCACCTAATAACGGAGAGTTTGCCATGGGCTGACCGTTAGCACCTAGCATGATTGAAGTGCTGACTTGGTTGTTCGATTGCTGATTTAGGAACCAATCTTCGAGATTTACATCGCCTGAACCGTACTTAAAGTTCTCACCATTGCTGCAAGCCATGAAAGAGTTTTCCATGGTGATAGTGCCGTCACCTAGATTGGTCTGAGATTGTGGGCTACCTTCAACTTCAAAGCACTCACCCATTTCCGAAGGACCTGTCACCACAACATTGTAAAACTGTGCACCGGTACCCTCGCGTAAATAAATACCTTCCGAAGAGTCTTCACCTTTGAAGTTATTACCGATAATGGTTAAGTTCGCGATAGTCGGGTTAGACATTGGCGTTGCCGCTGGGTTACTGCCATCATTGTCTGCTTCGATACCACGGTTAGCGTCGCCACCGTTTGGATCTTGCTCAACGTAAACGTATTGCATTTTACCACGATAGCCGTTGTCCCAATCGATGCTGTCATCTTGCATGCTGGTTAATACAACGTGCTTAAAGTTGACCGTACCACCGAACATTTCGATACCGTCGTCCGCGTTACCGTGCACTTGTAAGTAGTCAACCGTCGTGCCAGAACCTACGCCACCAAATGTGATACCGTTCAATTCATTGTCAGGCGCGATTTCGAAACCTGCGTGTTTAACAACCACGTAGCGTAACGTGCCTGAGTTATCATCGTCTTGAGAGCCGCCAAACACTGCGCCCTCTTCAGCACCTTCAACTTGCAATGCGCAGTCAGAGCCATCTGCTGGGCATTTGTTGCTTGATGCATTACCTAAGATAACCAAGCCGCCCCATTGGCCAGCGCCTGTTTCTTCGCCCACCACATCTTGTGATGATGTAAAGATAATGGGCGCATCAGAGGTGCCGTCTGCCATGATTTTTGAGCCGCGGCTCACAACCAAGTAATCATTACCCTGACGACCAAATACCACAGTACCCGGTTCAATGGTCAATGTTGCTGAATTCGCGTTGTCACCACCGACAAAGGTAGGTCCGTCGATAGCATACATAACTGTTGTGCCATCACTTTTGCTGTTCACTAAAGTTGTGTCAGCGGTAATGCGTCCTGAGATGACTTGAACTTGTACTTCTTCGCCGAGCGCTTCTGACGCTGCTAACGATAGTGAACCACTCGCTGTACCTGGCAAGTCAGCGCCCGTATCGCCGCCGTTGTTACCACCATTGTCACCACCATTATCTGGCTGCTGTACTTCAGCACCCGAATTGATATTGATGTCGCCACCGCAACCAGCAAGCGCTAACGCTGCTGCGATCGCAGATGCTTTGAACAAAGAATTCAGATTCATTGGGTTCTCCCGACTTGGATGTTATCCATAGGTTAAAAGTCGAGGAGAATGGTAGGGAGCTAGCGTGACAAATTTGTGACAATTGCAAACTGTCATCAAATCTTCATATTAGAGTAACTCAACTGCAATGTACGAAGTTAAGTTAATGGGCTGCTTTTACAGCCCATATTCCATCGCAATTTCATCGCAACAGTGTTTCTTAGGGCACAACTCACAGTCTTTCATTACCTTTTCTGGTAACTGTGCTTTATCGCACAGCGTAAAGCCTTGCTGCTTAAAAAAGTCAGGCACACGGGTCAACACAATCACGCGCTTTAATCGGATCTGACGCGCTTTCTGACACAAATGCTCAACCAACATACGACCTTGACCTCGCACCTGGCTTTGTGGATTGACTCCCAACGAACGTATCTCAGCTAAGCCCGTGGTATAGATATAGAGCGAAGCACACCCAGTGACTTTGCCATCGACTTCAGACACGGCAAATTCATTGATTGAGTGCACAATATCATCTTTGGCTCGTGGCAGGTTTTCGCCGGCACCCGCCCAATGACCGACCAAGCCGACAATCGCATCAATATCATCCAGCGTAGCATCACGAACCTTAATACGCAGACCTTGCTGAAGCTTCTTAAGCGCAGCTTGTGTCTGTTCAATGCTGGTGCCCCCGAGTGCATTTCGTTTTGCCAATAGCGCTTCAATGCTCAACCATTCATAAACGTCAGGCATAATCACCGAATGCACTGCTTGCAAAGTACTGAGAGGCAAATCTTCGAGCGGTTGCTGGTGCTTAAGCGCTAACTGCACGCATTCCCCTACCACTTCATGCGCGGTACGAAATGGAACGCCTTTGCTAACCAAATAATCAGCAAGCTCAGTCGCATTTGAATAGCCGCCCTTCGCTGCTTGCAGCGCCCGCGACTGATTTACAGTGAGACCGTTTACGCATTGCTGCGCAATATCGATAGAGGCGCCCCATTGAGTGTAGCTGGCAAATATGCCCTCTTTGTCTTCTTGCATATCTTTGTTGTATGCCAACGGTAGTGCTTTCAATGTCATCAGCAGGCCCACTTGCGCGCCTACCACACGTCCCGACTTACCGCGAATAAGCTCAAGCGCATCGGGGTTCTTTTTCTGCGGCATCAGTGAAGAGCCGCTACTCACATCATCGGCTAATTCAACAAACCCCGCTTCACCACTGGCATAAAAAATTAAATCTTCAGCCATGCGTGAAAGGTGAATCATCGACAGTGAAGCCACCGATAGCAGTTCGACAATAAAATCGCGATCGGATACGGCATCTAAACTGTTCGCCGCCGGCGCGCTAAACCCCAAACGAAGCGCTAAGTCCGTTCGATCGATCGGATAAGCCGTACCCGCTAGAGCGCCCGATCCGAGTGGACACACGTTGATACGCGCTAACGCATCTTTTAACCGTGCCTGATCACGCTTAAACATCTCAACATAGGCTAAGCACCAATGCGAAAATAGTATCGGTTGTGCGCGTTGCAAATGCGTATATCCAGGAATCACCGTTGTTGCCTCGCGCTCGGCCAAATTGGCCAGCGCTGCAATCAATTGTTCGAGTCGCTGCCACTGGGTCTCTACCTGCGCTCGGCACCACAGTCGAATATCGGTGGCGACTTGGTCATTACGGCTACGACCTGTATGCAGTTTTTTACCCAGATCGCCAATGCGTTCGATCAGCTGACGTTCAATAAAGGCGTGAATGTCCTCATCACCCGCCACCGCGACATCACCTAAGCACCCACTCCAGTGTTGTAAAATGTCATGCAATGCATGCTGTATATGGCTGTACTCATCGGTCGTTAAAACGCCCACCTGTTGCAGCGATTGCGCCCAAGCAATACTGCCCCGAATATCAAACTCAAGTAGTACACAGTCAAATGGCAGCGAGTCATTAAACTGCTGAAAGGCTTGGCTGGGAGGCGCACTAAACCGGCCTCCCCAAAGTCCCTTGGTCATATTCGCCTCCTACACTTTTGCCGTTTGTTTTAACGCGCGGATACGGCTCGACAGTGAATAGAGGCGAATAAAGCCTGCGGCATGCTTTTGGTCATAAACATTATCGGCACCGAAGGTGGCAAACGCCTCGCTGTAAAGAGAATAAGGAGAACACTTTTGCGTGACAGTAACATTACCTTTATAGAGCTTAATCACGACTTCACCGGTTGCCACTTGGTTCAGACTTTCGGCGGCGGCTAACACCGATGCTTGGTTAGGGGTAAACCAACGCCCATCGTAAAGCAACTGCGCAAATTGCTCGCTTAACTGTGTTTTCCATGAGCGCGTCATTTTATCGAGCACCAACTCATCAATGCCACGTAAAGCGTACATCATGATGGTCCCCCCCGGCGTTTCATAACAGCCACGGCTTTTCATACCCACTAGACGATTCTCGACAATATCAACGCGACCAATACCATGTTTCGCACCTAGTTTGTTCAGTTGTTCGAGGCATTTCAGAGGCGACAACGCTTCACCATTAACACTCACCACAGCGCCTTGCTCAATCGCTAGACTGATATACTCAGGTTCATCGGGTGCTTGTTCAGGTGAGCAAGTCAATGTCCAGACTTCATCACTCGGTTCACACCAAGGATCTTCAAGCTCACCTCCCTCATGTGAGATATGCCACGCGTTGGCATCGCGACTATAGATTTTCTTGAGTGACGCAGAGCAGGGAATATTACGCTCTGCAAGATAAGCAAGTAAGCTCTCCCGACTACTTAAGTCCCACTCTCGCCAAGGCGCAATCACCGTCAGTTCAGGCGCCAGCGCGGCGTAGCAAGACTCAAAGCGGATCTGGTCATTACCTTTGCCAGTACAACCATGCGCTAAGGCATCCGCATTGACTTTACGTGCCAATTCTACTTGCGCTTTGGCGATTACCGGACGAGCCATCGCCGTGCCAAGTAAATAGCTCTGCTCGTAGACGGCACCGGTTTTCAGGCTTGGATAAATGTAATCGGCTGCAAACTCATCTTTAAGATCAACAATATGACACTCGCTAGCGCCGGAGGCTTTTGCTTTTGCTTCCACGCCTTCGAGTTCTTCTGCCCCCTGCCCTACGTCTGCGACAAACGCCACCACCTCACAGCCGTAGTTTTCACGCAACCAAGGCACAATGACAGATGTATCTAAACCACCAGAATAAGCCAATACTACTTTGTTCATTGTTTGCTCCTTAGCTCGCGTGTTGCAGGGTCAGTGTGTTTTTAGGGTTAAGTAAAAGATGAAGCAGCGCATTTTGTGCAAATAGCCGATTTTCTGCCTGCTTAAGACACAGTGAATCGTCGCTATCCATCACTTCAGAAGTGATTTCGTAATCACGATGGGCGGGTTGGCAATGCATCACGGCATTCGCTCCGAGCCGTTTAATGAGGGCGGCGTTCACCTGATAAGGCATAAAGGTGGCTTTAACCTCATCAAGGCTTTGCTGTTGTCCCATCGAAACCCACGTATCGGTATAAACAACATCGCTCTGCGCGCAGGCCTCAGGATCATGAATTTGTTTGACCGAGCCAACCCCTGCTTGGTTGAGTTGGTCGATATCGGCCGCACTGAGACCATGTTCAACAGGGGTTACTAACGTGACATGCATGCCGAGTAGACAACCATAAAGTGCCAGCGAACGCGCCACGTTGTTACCGTCTCCCCAGTAACTCAGCGCTTTACCACTCACATCGCCATAGTGCTCAACCAATGTAAGACAGTCAGCCAAGGCTTGGCACGGATGAAACTGGTCGCATAGGCTATTAATCACAGGCACAGAGGCATGCTTAGCCAACTCTTGTAAAGTTGCATGGTGATTCACGCGTGCCACAATAGCATCGCACCAACATGAGAGGTTTTTTGCGTAATCCGCGATGGTTTCGCGTTGCCCGAGTTGGCCGTTTTGCTCGTCGAGGTAAACGCAATGGCCACCTAAGCGTTGGATACCCACATCAAGCGATAGTCGTGTGCGCAAACTAGGCTTCTCAAACAACGTCACGATGCTTTTTCCAGCTAGACTCTGAGTAAATTTTTGCGGCTGTGACTTTTGCTCAATAGCCGTATCTATCAACTGTATTAGTTGGCTTTGGGTAAGCTCATTACCCGTTAAAAAATGTGTGTTCATACGAATCTCAAATATTAAAAAACTAAGGATTAATCAATGTGCCGGAGTGATGACGGGTGTCGCACGAACACCCGCAGATTCGCACTTGTTTTTGTAGGAATTGAGCAACGTTTAGCGCCTGCTCAACTTTGAGTCGCATGCCACCCATGAGAGTGCCCGACTGGATAAGCTGTTCGATACTGTCACTATCGAGTTGCGCGATAGGTTGTTGTTGGTCGTCAAGCACCGCAGGTACATCGCTGACAAAGGTAAGGGTCGCGGAAAGCGCTTTAGCGAGTCCCGCTGCCGCCTCATCAGCGTTTACATTAAGCCACTGGCCTCGGCTATCAAATCCGACACAGCTCACGATAGGTAGGTGCTTCTGCTCTAATAACGTCAGTAATAACTCACTCACTTCAAAGGGCTCAATACAATGACCCGTCATACCCAATTCGGGCTGCCCTTGTTGGACGCGCAAACCCGTTTCAAATAACGTTAGCCCGACCGGCTTGAGTGTTTGTTTAATTGCCATGCCCAGTAGCTGCTTATTAACGGTGCCGGCGAGTGCCCCCACAATCAGCGGCATTTGCTCTGCCATACTCACACGTAAACCGTGATACTTAACAACTGACAGATTCAACTTGGCAAACAAGTCGTCAACCTGCTGGCCACCGCCATGAACGATAAGCGTGGGCTCTAAGTTTTGTTGCTGAGCAATATGTTGAAACAGCGTCGTTAAACCTTGCGGATCATCAAGTACACGCCCACCGAGTTTGATGACATTCATAGCGGTACGCCCTCCTCACTCGGTAAACCCAACTTTAAGTTGAAGCATTGCAGAGCCTGACTAGCAGCGCCTTTGAGTAAGTTATCAATGGCACTGAAGATCACCAACGCGTTGCCATTCAAATGCCAGCCGATATGACACCGGCCGCTATTAACCACATCGTTCAGTGCCGGGTATTCACCCTCGGCTATGTGAACGAGGGCGCTGGCTTGATACACGTCGAAAACTGATTTTAATTGCGCCTGAGAAGGCGCCTCATTGAAGTAGATAGTAATAGTCGCAAGTATGCCCCGCTTAAAGTCACCTAAGTGAGGCAAAAACAGCGTATTCAGTCCACTGTAGTAATCAATTTCTGGCTGATGACGGTGAACACCGGCCTTGTAGCCTTGTAGCGATAGCTCCGCGGCTTGGGTTTTGAGGCTTACGGAACGACCCGCGCCGGTCACGCCTGACACCGCGTTAATGACGGTATGATTTATTTGGTGGTTAAACACTGCAAGCGGTTTGAGCGCCAGCAGACTAGCGGTGGGATAGCAACCCGGCACAGCTATCCAGCGGGCATTATCAAACCCTTCATCTAGCCATTCCGCTAATCCATAGACAGCTTTAGCTAATGCCTCAGTTGCTGGGTGTTCAAAGCCATAAAAGCGCGGATATAAATCTGCAGTGGGCAACCGGAAGCCGCCTGACAAGTCAAACACTGTTGCCGTTAACTGACTCAGTTGGGCATACCATTGGCAACTCACTTCGTGCGAAGTACATAAGAACACGGCATCGGCATTTGCCAAAGCATCCGTAACCGTGCCTACGGGCAAACCGAGTAAAGGTAGATCAACACGCCCCTTAAAACGCGGGTAAAGCTGAGCAATAAACTTATCACGATCATGACTTTGCTCAGATACATATAGCGTCAGCTCACCGACAAGCGGGTGATCATTTAACAATGACACCAATTCGGCGCCCGCGTAACCACTGGCACCGATGACCACCACATTCTGGAGTGAATATTTTTTTGCTGACTGCTTTCTTTCCATCTCAAAGTCTGCTTACTTATTTGCATCTGGCTGAATTTGTATGCAGACTAACTGAATAAATATATTTATGCAACTTTTATGGATAATTATCTATGTCGATTCCATCCTTTTTTAAAATGTATCAAGCGCTGATAGCTCGCCCATCGATCAGCTCCCTCGACCCAAGCTGGGATCATTCCAATAAAGCAGTTATCGAGTTACTGGCGGATTGGTTGGAACAATTGGATTTCGATGTCGAAATTCAACCTCTGACAAGTAATCCTAGTAAATTTAATTTACTGGCTAAACGCGGCCACGGCAGTGGCGGACTATTGCTCTCTGGACATACGGACACGGTTCCCTATGACCAGCAACGGTGGCAATTCGATCCGTTTAAACTGACAGAGAAAGATAATCGTTGGTATGGCTTGGGCTCGATTGATATGAAAGGCTTCTTTGCTTTCATCATTGAAGAATTAAAGCAGCTACCCGCGCAATATCAAACTAAGCCGATCATGATACTCGCGACTGCAGACGAAGAAACCACCATGGCAGGTGCTCGCCAAGTTGACCAATTTACCAATCTCAAACCTGATTTTTGTGTTATTGGTGAGCCGACTGAAATGCAGCCAATACGCGCCCACAAAGGCCATATAACCGAATCCATTAAGGTCATCGGGCGAACCGGTCACAGCTCTGATCCAAGCCTGGGTTTGAATGCGATTGAAGTGATGCATGAAGTTATTGAAAAGCTACTGTCGTTTAAACAAATTATTTCGCATAAATATTCAAACAAGCTGTTTGACATTCATTATCCAACAATGAATTTTGGCTCGATACACGGTGGCGACAACGCCAACCGAATTTGTGGCTGTTGCGAGCTTCAGTTGGATATTAGACCGTTACCCGGGATGAGTATTACCGATTTGTACGGTGACCTGAATCAATTGTTGAAACCCGTTATGTTAAAATACCCCAACGCAGTCGACCTTATTGCAATGCATGAACCTATCGCAGGTTTTGAGCAGGCTCCGGATGGGGCCTTGGTGGCATTGGCTGAACGTATCGCGGGTTCATCAGCGCAGGCAGTGAATTACTGTACCGAAGCGCCGTTCTTACAGCAGCTCGGATGCCAAACACTGGTCATGGGTCCAGGCTCTATTAAACAGGCACATCAGCCCAATGAGTATTTAGAGCTCGATGACATAAAAACCACAGCAGCCCAGTTTCGTCGACTGATAAAGGATTCATGTTTTAACGACATAAGCCGATAAAAGGATGTTTTATACAGCTAGGTTATATTGATAAAAATTAGAGGGAAGTATGTTTAGAAATTTCTCGATTGGAACGAGATTAGCCGCTACCTTCGGATTGCTAGGTGCAATCGTTTTGGGACTCGGCGTTTTCGCATTGATGCGACTTGATGGCGTTGTGACACAGCTTGACGCCATCACTGATCATCAAGTGCCGGCAGTTGACAACGTCAATGATCTGGACCGTGAGTTTTTGCGCGTTCGTGTTCATGCAGCCAACGTAGCAACATATATGGACGACAGTACTCGTTTAAACGTTTATTTAGATAAGTATGCTGATGCACGGAGCAGTCTTGACCGAAACCTCGCTGAATATGAGGAGTTCATCGAGCGAGACGAAGTAGCTAATCGTTTTAAAAAGTTAAAAAGCTTATTAGATGAATACTGGCAACATGATGAGCAATTTCTAAAGTTAGTAAAGGCACAGTTAGACGAGCCCGTTGCATCTTTACGAGAAAACACTGTCTTACCTTTAACTGATAAGATATCGGGTGTGCTTGATGACCTGCTTGCTCAAGAAATGAAACAAATAGACACCGTTTCAGATCAAGCCAGAGATATTGCAAGCACTGCAAAAATAGGCGTAATCACCGCTATTATCATTGCACTTATTTTAGTGACTGTATTTGCTTTCTTACTCACACGCAGCATTGTCACTCCGCTGCGCGGCGCGGTTAAATTTGCCGAGACTATCGCCCAACGCGATCTAACACAGCATATCTCTGTTCAGGGCTCTGATGAGCCGGCACAACTACTTCGCCAACTTATCGAGACGCAGCGTGAGCTACGTGACTCAATGGGCCAAATTGCGCAGTCATCTCAGCAGTTGGCCTCAACCTCGGAAGAGCTCAGCTCGGTGACCGATGACAGTAGCCGAACCATTCAGCAACAAACAGAAGAGCTCGAACAAGCAGCCACTGCGGTTAACGAGTTAACCACTGCCGTTGAGAATGTAGCGCACGATGCACAGAGTGCCTCGGAAGCATCCGATGCTGCCGACGAACGTGCTCAGTTTGGTAACGACCGTGTTATCAAGACCGTTACAGCGATTGAAGAGTTATCCCAAGAAATTGGCGACTCATCGAATAATGTCACTGAGCTTGCCGAAAAGGTTAAAGGCATTACTAAGGTGCTGGAAGTTATCCGCGGTATTGCTGAGCAAACCAACTTGCTGGCACTCAACGCAGCGATAGAAGCCGCGCGTGCGGGCGAGTCCGGTCGTGGCTTTGCAGTGGTTGCAGATGAAGTACGCTCACTAGCTCACAAAACTCAGCAATCAACGGTTGAGATCGAAGACATGGTCGCCGCAATTAATGATTCTAGCGACCGTTCTGTGAATACCATGAAACAGAGTTTAGAGCGCGCCTCTCGAACTTTGGATATTGCGCGTGAAGCCGGTGATGCATTAAAACAGATTGCAACAGCGGTTAGCGAAATTAATACGCATAACACGTCAATCGCTAGCGCTGCGGAGGAACAAGCCAACGTAGCACGCGATGTCGATAGAAACCTAGTTAGTATCCGCGACCTGTCCAACTCGACAGCCTCAGGCGCTGAGCAAACCAGCGCTTCAAGCCAAGAGTTATCACGCTTAGCAGTGGATCTAAACAACTTAGTCGAGCGCTTCAAAGTGTAAGACTCAATGTGCGGGGATGCATGTCCCCGCACAATTTTTAATCGCCTAGAGACCATAAGTAAAATAAGTATAGAAAATAGCCGCCATCATCCGTATAAATTAGACGAATATCACACCCCACTCTAAGCTGAATCTGTGTTAACAAACTACTAACATCAGGTTCAGGTTATGACATCTCGACTTTCCTTTAATGCGAAATCAGTGCCCCATCAAGCGCGCTTATTTACGCCACAATTTATGTCCTATTTTGCCGACTTGTGCGAACGCTTCATGCCACGTCATGCAGAATTGCTAGATACTCGGTCAAAAAGACAACAGCGTATCGATGCAGGCGAACTACCCGACTTTGATCCGAACACCCAAACCATTCGCGAGGGCGATTGGCATATTCGCCCATTACCCAAAGATCTGACTCGCCGTCGCATTGAAATCACCGGTCCGGTTGATCGTAAAATGGTTATTAATGCACTCAACGCCAATGTTGACTGCTATATGGCCGATTTCGAGGACTCCCAATCACCGACTTGGGATGGGTTGCTCGACGGTCAAGTTAATTTAATTGACGCCAACCGCAACACGCTGAGTTACCAGGATCCAAAGAGCGGCAAAGCATACAACGTGAATCCCAACCCCGCGCTGTTAATTGCGCGGGTACGTGGATTACATCTGCCAGAAAAGCATTTGTGCTTTGAAGATTTGCCTGTGCCAGGTGCTCTGCTTGATTTTGCATTGTATTTTTACCACAACTATCGCGTCCGATTAGATGAAGGTACGGGCGTCTATTTCTATTTACCCAAATTAGAACACAGTATCGAAGCACAGTGGTGGAGCGATGTATTTCACTATTCGGAACAACGCTTTCAGCTCAAGCCGGGCACCATTCGTGCAACAGTACTGATCGAAACATTGCCTGCGGTTTTCCAAATGCATGAGATCCTGCATGCGCTTCGCGACCATATCGCGGCACTCAACTGCGGTCGTTGGGATTATATTTTTAGTTATATAAAAACCCTGAAAAACCACTCTGATCGTGTGCTCCCCGATCGCCAGCAAGTCACGATGTCGCAACCGTTCCTTAACGCTTATTCGCGTCTACTGGTACATACCTGCCACAAACGGGGTGCGCTCGCGATGGGCGGTATGGCGGCGTTTATTCCGAGTAAAGATGCCAGCGAAAATGAACAAATTCTCGCTAAAGTCGCCAAGGACAAGCAGCTCGAGTTTGATAATGGCCACGATGGTACTTGGATTGCTCATCCTGGGCTTGCCGACACCGTTAGCACGATATTTGTTGACCAGCTCAGCGGCGATAATCAACTGAATGTCTTGCGTGAGCAAGATCATGCCATCACTGCATCACAATTACTCACCCCATGTGACGGTGAGCGTACTGAGGCAGGCATGCGCACCAATATCCGAGTTGCATTGCAATACATCAGCGCGTGGCTCGATGGTCGCGGTTGCGTGCCTATATACGGATTGATGGAAGACGCTGCTACCGCAGAAATTTCGCGGGCATCAATTTGGCAGTGGATAAAGCACGAAAAATCCCTCAGTAACGGGACTTCTGTCACTAAGGCTCTATTCAAACAATTCCTCGCCGAAGAAGCAGCGAAAGTGAAACAAGAAGTGGGTGAATCAATGTGGCAACAGCAGCCTTTTGATAAAGCCGTCGCGTTACTCGAAGACATCACAACTGCCGATGAGTTAGTGGAGTTCCTCACACTACCCGGCTACCAACAACTTGATTAATTAACCAGACAACAGGACAACATCATGACTTTATCAACACAACAAGCAGAACAAGCTAAAGCGCTTGAACAAAGCTGGAAAAACGATGCCCGTTGGGCACAGGTTAAACGCCCCTATAGCGCCGAAGAAGTAGTAAAACTTAGAGGCTCATTGCAAGTGCAACATACATACGCGCAGCACGGTGCCGACAAACTATGGCGCTTGATTAACGGTGAAGCTCAGCAAAAATTTGGCAAAGATTACGTCAATGCACTTGGCGCTTTGACTGGTGGACAAGCGGTTCAACAAGTCAAAGCGGGGTTACAGGCGATTTACCTCTCGGGCTGGCAAGTCGCGGCTGACAATAACTCGTCACGCAATATGTATCCAGATCAGTCGCTTTATCCCGTCGATTCTGTACCAACCGTCGTTGAGCGCATCAACAACTCGTTTGCTCGTGCTGACCAAATTCAATGGTCAAAAGGTATCAGCCCAGATGATGAGCAATACATTGACTATTTTGCACCTATCGTCGCGGATGCCGAGGCAGGCTTTGGCGGTGTATTAAACGCCTATGAATTAATGAAGCGTATGATTCAATGTGGTGCTGCGGGCGTGCACTTTGAAGATCAGTTAGCGTCAGTTAAAAAGTGCGGCCATATGGGCGGTAAGGTTTTAGTACCTACCCAAGAGGCGGTGCAAAAACTCATAGCAGCGCGTTTTGCGACCGATGTTGAGGGCGTACCTACGTTGATCGTAGCACGCACCGACGCCAATGCCGCCGACCTGCTAACGTCGGACTTCGACGATAACGATAAACCATTCGTTACCGGTGAACGCACCGCTGAAGGTTTTTACCGTGTGAAACCCGGTATTGAGCAAGCTATTTCGCGCGGTCTTGCTTATGCGCCTTATGCGGATTTAATTTGGTGTGAAACAGCCAAGCCTGACCTCGACGAGGCACGTCAATTTGCCGAGGCGGTGCATGCTAAGTATCCGGGCAAACTCTTAGCCTACAACTGTTCACCTTCGTTTAACTGGAAGCGCAACCTCGACGATGCCACTATCGCGAAGTTCCAACGCGAACTGGCTGCCATGGGCTATAAGTTCCAGTTCATTACCTTAGCGGGTGTTCACAACATGTGGTATCACATGTTTGAGCTCGCACACGACTATGCTCGTAACGATATGTCAGCGTACGTTCGTCTGCAGCAACAAGAATTTGATGCCGCAGAAAAAGGTTATACGTTCGTGGCTCACCAACAAGAAGTCGGTACTGGCTACTTTGATTCACTCACTAATGCGATTCAAGGCGGCAGCTCATCTGTCACCGCATTAACCGGTTCAACTGAAGAAGACCAGTTTAAAACGACCGCGTAAAGCGTAAATCGGCAGCGTACGGGAAGATATCTTTAATTACCCCCTCCTTGATATCTTGCTGGCGCTGCCGCCAATACATCGGATCAACCAACTCCGGATGAGCACTTAACAGGAGTTCGCGGTAGCGTGGCTGTGGCACCGCGAATATGGCCAACTGTTCGGGAAACACATCGTCCGGCGCAAAAGACACTTCATGATCGGCTTTAGCGAGTGACTTAAAATTCATATCAGTGAGGTAACGCACCTCGTCATAGTCATAAAAAACTACGCGCTTGTGGCGTGTCACACCGAAGTTCTTCAACAGCATATCGCCGGGGAATATATTCGCCGCGATCATATCTTTAATCGCACGACCATAGTCATCGATAGCCGCTGCCTGTTCAGCCTCACTGGCATACTCTAAATACATGTTGAGCGGTATCATGCGACGCTCAACAAAACACTGGCTAATCACCAGTAAATCGCCTTCGAAACGAATACTGCCACCAACGGTCGTTAACAGCTCGTCCATTAAATCATCGGCAATACGGTGCTTAGGAATCGCTACATCAGAGAACTCGAGGGTATCTGCCATACGTCCTACACGGTCGTGCTGTTTAACCATGCGATAGCGTTCGATCACCGTATTCCGGCCGAAGCCTTTGGTATCGCCTAGCTCGTCCTTAATCACTTTAAACACGTAAGGGAACGATGGCAGTGTAAATACCGTCATCACCATTCCTTTTACCCCAGGCGCTGCGCTAAGTTGCTCATTGGAGTTGGCAAGTTGTTTTAAAAAGTCACGGTAAAACTCAGTCTTAGCCTGCTTATGAAAGCCAATTGAAGAATAGAGCTCGGAAAACGTCTTGCGCGGCATGAGTTGTTTCAGAAAGCGTACTAATGCCGATGGAGCCTCGGTTTGCACCATAAAATACGAACGCGCAAAACCAAATATCGCCGCCATTCTGTCCGACTGAGTAATAAAGGCATCCACATACAACCGCCCCTCGGGATTAATCAAAATAGGTACAATAAACGGATAGCTGTGTTGCTGAGTGACTATGCGGCCAACTACGTAGGCTGCTTTATTTCGATAAAAGGGCGTTTTCAGTACATCGATACGCACTTCGTGCGGTTCTACTTCGTCTTCTATAGCACGTTGCAAAAAGGTGGCACGCAGCTGTTCGACATCATGTTTAAGGTTCTCGAAGGTATCCCCTAAGCCTAAATCTAAAAATAACTGTTCTAATGTTTGGGTGAAGCCTTGATAGACAGGGAAATAAGACTGATAAACGTGCTCAATAGGAACCGGGGTGCGTTCCTCTAACGTCGACTCGACAAAAATAAAAGCATTGTGAAAATACTGACGCTCAAACGCACGACAGAATACCGAATTATAAAAAGTTTCGGCTAAATCCGCTTGCGGATGAAACTGCAACAGCGACTGGTAGCGTTGCCGGACGCTCAACCATAAGGCTTCATCAAATTGCGTTTGATACTGCAACAACTCATCGCTGGTTAGCGCCACTTGTTTGTCATAGTAACTTATCCGCTCTGCCGCCGCGCCAATAACGTCCTGCCAACGTTGCGCTAAAAAGCGTTCAGCAGCGCCCTGCGTAAGCAATTGAAAGCGACTAAAGTGGCTGTGAAAGCCCGCTAAGATAAGTCGCGCAAGTTCATCGGCTCGGTTTAAATCAGTGCTCATTCAGCTTTTTCTCGCGGTTGATATATCTGCTTACATTCTTACACACATCAAAATACAACCCTTTTCTCTCTTATAGCGACTTATTAATCAAGTTAAATCAGAGGGAACCTTATGACTAAGATATCAGACACCAGCGGACAAGACGTTGTTCGCGCACCTAAAAAAACACCTTGGATCAAATGGGGGATGGCCGGTATTGCCGCTGCGGCCCTTATCGCTGTGAGTATTCCGATGCTCACCACCTGGTCTTCAGCCGAGGCGGCTGTAGAGTCAAGTGAGCTGCGCTATGCAACCGTAGAGCAAGGCAACTTTACGCGAGATGTATCGATTCAGGGCAAAGTGGTTGCTGCCGTGAGTCCCACTTTGTATGCGCCAGCTGAAGGGGTGATCACTTATCACGTGGGAGCAGGTGATGCGGTGGAGCAAGGTCAAGCATTGGCGACCATCGAAAGTCCCGAGCTAAAAAGCAAGCTCGAGCAAGAACAGGCGAGTTTAGCCAGCTTAAAAATGGAACTGGACCGCCAGCGCATCAACTCCAAAAAAGCCGCTTTAGAAAATCAAAAATTAGTTGATTTAGCACACGTCACCCTGACAGCCGCGGATCGCGAAAAGCGCCGTGCTGACAGAGCTTGGGAAAAGCAAGCCATCAGCGAAATCGACTATGAAAAAGCGCAAGACGAATTGGATAACGCCCAAGTCGTATACAAGCACGCGGTGCAGGATGCCAAACTCAATAGCGAGAGCTTGGCTTTCGATATTCAGTCGCTGCAACTTAAAGTGGACCGCCAACAATTACTCGTGAACGAATTGCAACGTCAAGTCGATGGTTTGACTATCGCTTCGCCAGTTAACGGTATTGTGGGTAACTTAGAAGTCGATCAAAAGAATCAAGTCGCCAAAAACCAAGCCGTGTTGGGTGTTGTCGACTTATCCGAGTTTGAGGTAGAGCTCGGTATTCCAGAAAGCTACGCCGATGACCTCGCCATTGGTATGGCGGCTGAAATCAACTACAACGGCCAGCTCCATAAAGCCACTCTCGTCGCGGTTTCGCCTGAAATTCGCAATAACGAAGTCATCGGCACATTGCGTTTCAGCGAAGACACACCCGCGGGGCTGCGCCAAAACCAACGTTTAACGAGCCGCATTATTCTCGACCAAAAAGACGACGTGATGACTCTGCAGCGGGGACCTTTCCTGCAGAATCAAGGTGGTCGCGTTGCTTACGTGGTTAGCGACGGTATCGCACTAAAAACGCCTATTCAAACAGGCGCTAGTAGCCTATCAAAAGTGGAAATCATTTCGGGTCTGAAGGTCGGCGATCGCGTCATCATTTCTGATACTCAATCATTCAACGGTGCCGAAAGCGTCGTTATCAATCAATAAGGAATACACCATGCTTGTAATGAACAACATCACTAAAGTATTTCGTACAGAGACTGTCGAAACCCACGCACTTAAACAGTTTAGCCTTACCGTTAATGAGGGCGATTTCGTTGCGGTCACCGGTCCTTCAGGCTCTGGCAAAACCACCTTTTTAAATATCGCGGGTTTACTCGAGTCGTTTGATGACGGCGAGTACACGCTTGACGGGCGCTCAGTTAAGAACCTTAACGACAAGCAACTCTCGCAACTGCGGAACGAAAAAATTGGCTTTATCTTTCAAAGCTTCAATCTCATTCCAGATCTCAATTTATTTGATAACGTCGACGTACCACTGCGCTACCGCAAACTGAGTAAAGCTGAGCGCAAAGAACGTATCGAACATAGCTTGGATGTCGTGGGTCTCGCCAACCGTATGCGTCACCTACCATCACAACTCTCGGGCGGACAGCAACAGCGCGTTGCGATCGCTCGCGCGTTAGCGGGTAACCCGTTGTTTCTACTCGCCGATGAACCTACCGGTAACCTCGATAGCAAAATGGCCGACAGTGTGATGAGTTTGCTCGAGGAAATTAATCAGTCCGGAACGACGATTGTCATGGTCACCCATGACTTGTCACAAGCTGAACGTGCCCACCGCCATATTCAAGTGTTAGATGGGCAAGTCACCGAGCAAAAGCGCGGTGCGCCTGAACTCGCCACAGTGAACGCATAGGAGGCGCTTATGTGGTTATATTATACTCGACTTGCTTGGCTCAGCTTAAAACGTCATCCGCTGTTATCACTACTCATGAGCGGTGCTATTGCCTTGGGCATTGGCGCTGCCATGACGACGATTACTATCAATTACTTAATGTCGGCGGATCCTATCCCTGAAAAAAGCGACCGCTTGTTTTATGTACAGTTAGATAATTGGTCACCTAATGAACCCTATGACGAGCCCAATGAGCCACCCGATCAGTTAACGTACACCGACGCGACCGCACTAAAAGCGCAAGCGCCTGCTCAACTGCAAACCGCTTTAGCGCAGTCGGGTGGTGTTATTGAACCACAAGGCTTAGGTAAAGAACCGTTCTTGGCACGCTTGCGCCTCACCCACAACGACTTTTTTACCATGTTCAATGCACCCTTTTTATATGGTCAAGGCTGGAGCGATAGCGCAGATGAGACGGGCGACAGAAGCATCGTGCTGAGCAAAAGCGCCAATGAGGAGATCTTTGCTGGCGAAAATTCAGTGGGTCGCACGGTCAGGTTAGAGGGTAAAGAATTTCGTGTGGTCGGCGTGCTCGATGAATGGGTACTTAAACCTCGTTTTTACGATGTCACGACCGGTGCGTTTAACGAAATGGAAGATGCTTACTTACCGTTTAAGCTAAAAGAAACGATGGAGCTTCCTAACAGCGGCAATACGAACTGCTGGAAGATGCCCGAGGGAGAAGGCTTTAAATCATTTTTGACCTCTGAATGCGTGAACTTTCAGTTCTGGGTACAGCTCGACAGCGCGCAAGAAAAACAAGAGTACATGAGTTTTCTCAACGCGTATGTCGAAGAACAAAAGAAACTTGGTCGTTTCCCGCGTCCTCTGAACAATCGGCTTACCGATGTCATGGGTTGGATGGAGCATGAGAATGTGGTTGATGACGATGCTGAAGTGATGATGTATCTGTCGCTTATGTTCTTAGCCGTATGCTTACTGAATACTATCGGGCTATTACTGACCAAGTTTAGCTTTAAAACCGGCGAAATCGCACTGCGACGTGCGGTAGGCGCAACCCGCATGCAGCTCTATCAGCAACAGTTGGTAGAAACCGTATTCATTGGCGTTGCCGGCGGTATCGGTGGCCTTATTTTGGCCGCATTAGGTCTGCTGGGTATTGAATACTTATACGGTGATCAGGTCAAAGACCTTGCCTCACTCAATCTGCCGCTGCTGGGTATCGGTATTTTGCTCGCCATCATAAGCAGTGTATTGGCCGGTGCCTACCCAACCTGGCGCACTTGTCGTATTCCGCCTGCTTCACAACTTAAATCAGAGTAATTAAGGAGATAATTATGAGTCAGATAGGACCCATTTTCAGAGCTCTGATGCGCAATAAAGTCGGTGCCCTGCTCATCGCGCTACAAGTGGCTGTGACCATGACTATTATCGTCAATGCGATACACCTTATTAATGCCCGCGGCGATCTCATGGGTCGTTCATCAGGCCTTGATGAAGCCAATCAGTTTTACGTGACCAGTGTCGGTTATGCCAATGATTTTGATGCGCCGTACGTGATCGATACCGACTTGGACGGCATCCGCCAACTCCCGAGTGTGGATGATGCGGTACAGATTAATGCGATCCCGATGAGCAACGGTGGCTGGTCGATGGGCTTACAAACCAAAGCCGGTGAAGGCGAAAACTCGGTGCCAACGGCACTCTACATGACCGATGAGCATGGACTGAATACGCTCGATGTTGAGTTGATTGCTGGCGAGAACTTTAAAGCCACCGAAATCAGTTATCGCGACCGCAACACTCGGGATTGGCCGCAGTCAGTAATACTGACCGAAGCGTTAGCAAAGAGTTTATTTCCTGACTTGAGCCCAACAGAAATCGTTGGCCAAACCGTTTACATTCAAAGTAATGAGCCGTTGACCATTATCGGTATTATGGATCATTTACAGGCTCCATGGACGGGCTGGACAACGGTCAATCACTCGATGCTTGTACCGAACAAATTCGACTCGCCGTACTCGCGTTATCTAGTGCGAGCTAAGCCAGGACAACGTGAACAAGCCATCGAGCAAGTTGAACAGTTTATGAAACAGCGCGAAGTGGGGCGTATGGTCAGAGAAACTGAAACCATGACACAGGTGCGTATGGATAGCTATCGCGGTGACTCTGCGTTACAAGCCATTCTGTGGACCATCATTGTAGTGCTCTGCATCATCACAGCTTTGGGTATTGTCGGCTTAGTCAGCTTTTCCATTAACCGTCGCCGCCGCCAAATTGGTACACGTCGGGCACTTGGCGCACAAAAAGCTGACATCATGAGTTATTTCCTCACCGAGAACGTGATGATTACCAGTGTTGGCGTGCTACTGGGCATCGCTGGCAGTATTGCGCTCAACATGTGGCTCGTTTCGAGTTTTAACTTACCAAGACTGAGCTATATCTACTTACCTATCGCCATGATAGCCATGTGGGCAATAGGCTTGTTCGCAGTATGGGGACCTGCCTTGCGTGCTGCGCAAATATCGCCCGCTATCGCAACCCGTAACGTATACCACTAGCGTTACACATTCATAACATTTATAATCCCGATACATGCTTTGTATCGGGATTATTGCGTTTTATGAACACCATCAAGGACATCGACCTTAACCTCTTAGTTTATCTAGACGTGCTGTTGCGAGAACGCAACGTCACCCGCGCAGCAGCACAATTAAATATTACTCAACCCGCCATGAGTAATGGGCTAAAACGTCTACGCAACCTCCTCAACGATCCGATTTTAGTTCGAACATCCGATGGCATGACACCCACTCAAAGGGCTTTAGACATGCAGGAGTCCTTGCGTACAGTGCTTTACTCTGTGGAAGAAATGATCCAGCCCGTACGCGAATTTGATGCGCCAACTAGCAAGCGCGTTTTTCGCATCATGGCATCGGACTACGCGGCGTCAACACTGATGCCGCGATTACTAAGTCAGCTTGAAGAGCAGGCACCTCATGTATCCTTAGATATCATGACACCCAGCGATATCAGTTTTCACGACGTTGAAAATGGTAAAGTCGACTTAGCCATTAATCGCTTTGAAAAACTACCGCAGTCGTTTCATCAAAAAGTACTGTGGCAGGATGAATTCTCTTGTCTCATCCATCGTGAGCATCCGCTACTAAATAGCTACACGTTAGACGAGTATTTAAAAGCCCAGCACGTATGGGTATCAAAAACAGGCTTTGGCGTGGGCGTTGGTATGGACCCTCAAGACGTACAGAAACTGGGTTGGGTTGACGAAGCTCTAGCAGAGCTAGGTAAACGTCGACAAATTAAAGTATTTACCCGCAACTACCACGTCGCTATGTACCTGGCTCGACAAGGACTGATTGCCACGCTGCCGACCCGAGCAGCCGCTTTATACAAAGATGACGATCACTTGGTCACGAAGGAACCACCGTTTCGCATTCCTGGGCTGACTTTGACCATGATTTGGAGTCCATTGCTACAGCATGATGCGGGGCATCGCTGGTTCCGCCAACTGGTCGCCGATACAGCAGCAAACGAAGCCTTTTGATGAAGGGTTCGACAATAATTCCCACTATTGTATAGTGGGATTATAAGCAATCGGTAAATAAAGTCATGGTTGAAACACTTGAGAATATACTCTTGCAGGTTTCTAAGTCGCCCATTATCGACGAAGGAAAACTCGAACAAGCAACCCAACTGATTATTAAGTCAGTGATTCAAGGTTTAGCTATTAATCGTGTTGGCATCTGGTTATACGATGATGAAAGCGCCTGCATTACCAGTACTTACTTATTGGATGCAGATGATGGCGAACAATCACCTTCGACTATTTGCGCGAATAATTTCCCCCATTATTTTGCTGCGCTCAAACGCGAGCGAACTATCATCGCTAATCGTGCATCAGATCACCCTGCCACCAATGAACTTACTGATTACCTGAATAAATTCGGTATTGTCGCGATGCTCGATGTGCCGCTAAGGCATCGAGGTAAAATGATCGGGGTCTTATGTTGCGAGAGCTCTCGCGCTAATCGTTCCTGGACCGAAGACGAAGTGGCTTTTGTCGGCATTCTTGCTGATATCTACGGTCGCGCCGTCAGTGCGGCAGAGCGTGTAAAATACGAACAACTGCTCATTAAACACAACGAGGATCTCGAGCAGCGTGTTGCCGAACGTACACAGTCCTTAGAGGACGCGCTTAATAATTTTAAGCAAGCCCAAGATCGTCTCATTGAAACCGAAAAAATGGCGGCTTTAGGTAAGCTTGTCGCGGGGGTTGCACACGAGGTCAATACGCCATTGGGCATTGCCGTAACTGCCACAACACATTGCGAACATCGCCTTAAAAAGCTTAAGCAAAGCTTTGAAGATGGTAAAATATCCCGCAACGCGCTCACGCAGTATATCAACGACACGCTTGATGCATATACATTAATGAACAGTAACCTAGAACGCGCGGCTAGCTTAATTCAAAACTTTAAACGTACCGCTGTAGATCAGTCGAGCTTCGAGCTGGTTGAATGTTCGTTGGGTGACTACATTAGTTCACTTGTGATCAGCCTACGACCCATGGTGAAGAAGAAGAAAGTCACTATCCAAACGCACTGCCAAGAGGAGCTAACCATAAAAACATACCGCGGTGCACTCGCTCAAGTGATCACTAACTTGATCAGTAACTGTGCTGAGCATGCGTTTAAGACCCCCGATGAAAACCACCACATTGATATTTTCGTAGAAAAACAAAATACCGATGCGGTGGTGCGGATTATCGATAATGGAGCAGGAATCGAGCCCGATATTCAGCATAAAATATTTGAGCCGTTTTATACCACGGCTCGGGACGATGGCGGTTCAGGTTTAGGCTTGTCGATTGTCTATAACCTAGTGCAACGTAAGTTAAATGGAACCATTGATGTGCAATCGCAACTAAATAAGGGAACCACTTTTACTGTGCGTTTACCTAATATCATCGACTGAACATAAGAGTGAAAGAAGTATCATGCTACAGAAACTAAAAACTTGGTTAAGTACCCGCGTTGCCGATGACAGCGACACCCGTCCGCATTTTGGCAGCTTAGATGCAAACGAAACGCTGAGTGTTATTTTAATGATGGAAATAGCATTGGCTGATGGCAAGTTTGAACAGAGTGAACACGACTACTTAATCCATGAACTGAAGCGTGATTTTGACCAAGCGCCTGAAGCAGCGGAAGAAGTCATCAACCACGCCAAAATACATGTCCGCGACGCGGCTTCACTACAAGAGTCAACCGCTCCGCTGAAAGCACTTGCTTACGCAGACAAGGTTGTACTGCTTGAGTCTCTATGGGAAGTTGCTTATGCCGATGGTGAGCTCGATCCGCTAGAGGAAAGCATGCTACGTAAACTCGCCGACTTGCTGTATATAGACCACTCAGACTATATCCGTTGTAAATTGGCAGCTGAAGAGTCGGTTGGATGAAAAAACCTCACTGGCTCTTACTCATCGGTTTAACGTCCTTTGCATTATCCGCGGCGGATACAAAGGATGCGTTAACCGTCGGGTTGGCCAAGGGCTATGAACCCTATCCGTTTGTTAATGGCAAAGGGGTAGCGAGCGGTTTTGATATTGATGTGGCAAAAGCCGTTTTTGACCAACTAAAAGTCAGTTACCAATTTAATGCGTACAGTTGGGATGATGTGATGAGTCTGCTACGCCACAATGCCTTAGCCATCGCAGTGGGTGCCGAAGTAAGTGCAGCACGAAAACCCTATTTTTTGTTCACCGACGCGTATTATACCCGTCAACCCGCACTACTGACCCTGGCTGAGAATAGACAGATCAGGCGTGTTAAGGATTTAATCGGTCAACATATCACCGGCGACCGCCACTCATCCTTGGAGGCATATCTCAGTCAACTGGGCGTAAAAAGTCAATTTCGCATTGAACAGATGGCGTCGAAGGAAGAGGCAATAAATGCCTTAGCCAAGGGTCATGTGAAAGCTGTGATTATGCCCAAGCGCGTTGCGCTTTACCTTGCCGATAAGGTCGGGATCAAGCTAAAAGTGCTGTGGCAGTCTCCACAACCTACGCAAGTGGCTTTTGGTGTTTCGAACAATAACCCCGAATTGGTCAACCAAATTAATGACGCCCTTGATGCACTGCGTGCCGATGGCACTTTGCAACGCATCAAGGACCACTGGTCGATTAATGACCCTGTTGATTAGCCGCTTCTAACTCATCGTGCAATCGTTGAGCTTCGTCTGCACGCGGCTTAGTAAAGCGCGCTAGCCAAAGGTATAGAACGGGCGTCAAATATAGCGTAAACACCGTCGCCAAACCTAAACCGCCGAAAACGACCCAACCAATTGAGTTGCGCGCTTCCGCACCCGCTCCGGTTGAGAGAATCAACGGCAACCCACCTAAAATAGTGGAGACCAAGGTCATCATGATAGGACGTAAGCGAATAGATGCCGCTTGCTCTACCGCATCGCGCACCGACAGTCCGCGGTCACGTAATTGGTCCGCGAACTCGACCAACAATACCGAGTTTTTCGCCAGAAGACCTATCAACATCACTAAGCCGATTTGCGAGTAGATATTAAGTGAAATGCCTGTCAGCGCAAGCGCATAAATGGCCGCCGCGATACCGAAGGGCACCGTCAGCATCACTACAAAGGCACTATTTACACTCTCAAACTGAGCAGCAAGTACTAATAACACAATCAAAAATGCCAAAATGTAAGTCATTGCCACTTCGCGATTGGTGTCTTCGAATGTTTGTGCCTCGCCCAAGAAAATAAGACCCATACTATCGGGCAACACATCCTGAGCGATGGCACGTAATTCGTCAGTCGCCTCAGATAACGGATATTCTGGCGGAATTTCAACTTCGACCTCAATGGCGCGACGTTGAGCATGTCGCTCGAGCTCTGCTGAGACCCCCTCCTCGACAATTTCTGCGACACTCGAGATAGGCACTAACTCACCGGACGTCGATGACACGTAAAGGTTCTGCATATCCTGTGGCGACTTAATCGAGCTTAAACGGGTCTGTAAAATCACCGGGATTTGCTGGTCGCCTACGTTGAGATCGGCCACATCATCGCCGTTGATAGCCGCGCGTAACGTCGACGAAACATCATTTAATGATACGCCGAGCTCAGCGGCTCGACGACGATCGATTTTAAAGCGCAACTGTGGTTGCGTTGGCTGATACGAAATATTGGGGTTGGTGTACGTGTCAGAACGTTCTTGAATCGCCGCGGTAAACATACGTGCAGCTTGGAAAATATCACCATAACTTTCACCGGTAATCGCCATCTGCACTGCACCGCCCCCTTGGCCACCGCGGACGTTTAGTGAGTTACTACCAAACGCACGGCCGGGCGCGCCAGGATTTTGTCCAAGCGGTCCACGTATTTCGTTGATGACTTCCTGCTGAGTAATGTCACGTTCTTCCCACGGATACATGTTGGCGGTAATAAACACAATATTCGGGTCCCATTGACCCACCACTGTATACAATGTCTCAAACGCGCCGTTTTGTTGATAAGGAATCAGTACTTCCTCTAACGCGCGTGCTTGGCGATCCATAAAATTAAGACCAACACCGTCGGGACCTCGTGCGAAAATACGGACGACACCTCGGTCCTCATTCGGTAACAGCTCACTCGCTACATTATCGTAAACAAATACCGCCCCAGTTGCCGCAACTATTGAGAATACCACGATCAGCCAAGAGGTATTGAGCGCCCACTTGAGCGTGCGCTCGTAGCCGGTTTTAAACCAGCCGCCGACGGGACCAAAAATATTCTTCTTACCGGCATTTTTGGGGAGTCTTGCGGTAAATGCTGGAACGAGAGATAACGCCACGAATGACGAAATAATCACAGCCGCCGCAAGGACACCACCAAACTCTCGGAATAGGCGACCCGCAGTTGAAGGAAGAAACGCGATAGGTACGAAAACGGCTGCCAATACAGCAGTGGTAGCAACAACAGCGAAAAACACTTCGCGTGTCGCCAATACCGCTGCCGCTCTGCTTCCCAAGCCCATTGAGCGACGTCGCTGAATATTTTCAGCAACCACGATGGCATCATCAACAATCAGTCCAGTGGCGAGTACGAGAGCAAGCAGGGTCAGTATATTTATCGAGAAACCCATCAACCAAATAGCCGCAATCGCGCCAAATAAGGCAACAGGTATCGACAGCGCCGGCACGATGGTCGCACGAAATGAACCAATAAAGACCCACAACGTTGCGACAACTAACGCGATGGTTATTGCCAAAGTCGTTACCACTTCAGCAACCGACTTGCGAATAAATAAAGCGTCGTCGTTAGTGACGGTCATTTCCATATCCGGGAAACGATCACGTAAACGTTCGAGCATCGCCAGCGCTTGATCAGAGATTTCAATCGTATTTGAACCCGCTTGGCGAATAACCCCCACGCCGACCACTGGCTTGCCATTTAGGCGTACAAAACTGTTCGCATCCGCAGGACTAAAATAAGCTTGAGCGACATCACCAATGCGCGTATCGCCCGAAATTATAATATTTTCGACTTGCTCGGCATTAATTGAAGTAGCATCGGCACGAATAATAATACGTTGATCCGTTGAGCGTAAGCTCCCTGCAGGCACATCAAAAGGAGCCTGACGCAATGCATCGGCGACATCCGTTACCGATAGCCCGAAACTCGTCAAACGTAGCGGATCAAGTGCAACGCGCAGCACGCGCTCACGGGCACCGTTAAGCCGAACATCCGCCACGCCCTCGATAGACAAAAACTCGGGCGCGAAATCTGTTTCTAACCGGCGTGTTAACTCTTCTAAACTCAACTTATCACTGGAGACGGCAATATCTAGGACTGCGCGCGCATCATCGTCTGCTTTTACAACGTTTACTTGTTCAACATCTTCGGGTAGTTCTCGTCGGACTTGGTTCACTGCTTCACGAACTTCGGCAGCCACAACATCAAGGTCGACACTCGGCTGGAACTCAACCACGGTACGAGCGGAGTTTTCTTCTGACTGCGAACGAATCGATTTAACACCAGAAACACGAGCAGCGGCACCCTCTAAAATACTCGTCACTTCAGCGTCGACAGTCTCGGGAGCACCACCGGGCAATGTTGCGCGAACAGTGACTACGGGTTGGTCGACATCCGGCAATTCACGCACTTCAACACCCATCAGAGCCGCGATGCCTGCAAGCGCAATTAAAATATTAAGTACAACAATGAGGACAGGTCGACGAATCGAGACCGAAGGTAAATCATTACCTTCGTGCGCGGGCAAATTTTGCTTGTCAGACATTACTCGACCACCTCTTCAGTGCTCGCATCTAGTTCGCTCATCTCATACTTAATCGGTTGGCCATCACGTAAGCTCTGCACACCCTCAACAATGAGCGTGTCGTCACGATTAATATTGCCTGATACTAATACGCGTCCCTCGAGTCGCTGTTCAATCTGTACTTCGATGCGTTTCGCTTTACTGTTTTCAGCAATCCAAATGTAGGGATTATCTGCACCCCATGACAGCGCGACTTCGGGAATCGACGCAAACTCCTCGCCTGCGAGTTCTATCGCTGTGCGAAAACTAGTGCCCGGCAGGAAGTCATCATTTTTGTTATCAACTTTCGCACGCGCTCTAAACATCCGCGTCGTAGGATTAATACGGGAATCGAGTTCTACTATTTCAGCATTGACAGGCTGTCCTGAATAACGCCATGGCTCCACCTCTAGAGTGACACCGGGCTTAAGCAAATAAACTGCCGCTTCAGGAATTTGGAAATTGATGAGCAACGTATCGCGGTCATCAATCGTCGCGATTTGCGTCTGCTCATTGATACGATCACCCTCTTCAACATCAGTAATGCCTACAATGCCATCAAAGGGTGCAATAATTTTTCGATCAGCTATCTCGGTTTCTACGCGATCGACTTCCACTTCCGCCAAATCACGCAACAAAATAGCATTATCAAGCTCGGACTGTGGCACCGCTCCTTGTTCGAAGCTTTGCTTCAAACGTTCTACTGTGCGCTCGGCATCTTTTAAACTGATTTGCGCCTGTCGCAAAGCGACTTGCTCACGTCGGTCGTCCAGTTGCACGAGTAGGTCGCCTGCTTGCACACGGTCACCCGGTTCAAAATTAACCTGAGTAACACGCTCACTGACCGGTGAAAACAACGTGACAGCGCGCTGTGCTTCGGCGGTACCTACAGCTTCGACACGGTTCTTTTCATTTTCAAATTGAACCGGCGCAACATTAACAAGCGCTTCACGCGCACCATAGCTCTGAGCCGTTGCTCCAGCCGATGCAACCAATAATGAGACTAACGCAGTAACCTGCAAACACCATGTAAAACGTTTCATAATTCCCTATAAAAACCCGCGGGTGCAAAGCAGCCGCGGGCTTTTTTAACTCGCTTGGATTCAGTTTATTGAGTCAGTTTGAACTGACCTTTCATGATCGCCGAGTGACCTGGGAATGTGCAATAGAACATATAGTCACCGTCTGCACTCATTCCTTCAGTAGAAAAAGTCACACTCGTGGATTCACCACCACCGATAACATCAGTTGCAGCAATCACTTTATCCGAGTCAGGCACATAGTTGTTATCTAAGCCTGCCGACATGCCTTGTTGCACCACTGACTGCATATCGCTTGATTGACTCAAAACCCAGTTGTGGCCCATTACTTTCTTACCCATCTTACCTGAGTGCTTCAAAGTAAGGGTTACTTCAGAACAGCTAGCAGGTACAGAAAGTTCACTTTTATCATAACGCATGTTATCTGAACCAGTGATTGTAAGTTCACATTCGTTAGCAAGTGCAGAGTTTGCGACTAACAACACTGAACCCGCGATTAAAGCTTTTAACAAACGCATTGCAATACCTCTCATTTTGAGACCAAAATACACTCAGATCATACGCAATAGAGCTAAATTAGATTACTGAGTAAACGATTTTATGACAAAAAAGATAAATGACAGTTTCCAGACGTCTCTTGCACAAGGCGGAGAGAACACTACACAACCTTTCAAGCCGATTATCCCGGGTATTTTTACATCAACGACCTATCAAAGAGATGAGGATAATCAATATCGTAGCGGAAGAGTCTATTCTCGCGCCGATAATCCAACTTACGATGCGCCAGAAAAGTTAATCGCTCAACTTGAGCACGCCGTCGACGCGAAACTATTTGCCTCGGGCATGGCAGCCGCGACCGCTGTATTTCAAGCACTCAAGCCCGGCGATGTCGTGTTGGCACCTGACATCATGTATTGGGCGTTACGCAACTGGCTGAAAGGTCTAGCGACCGATGCCGGATTGCACGTTCACTTTGTCGATATGACACAACTCGATCAGGTGGAAAATAAAATCACGCAGCTACAGCCCAAATTGATTTGGCTCGAAACGCCCGGCAACCCGATGTGGACCGTGAGCGACATTCGCGCCATTGCCGATATTGCCAAACATCAAGGCGCGCGCGTTGCAGTCGATTCAACCGTAGCCACACCGATACTAACACGTCCACTCGAGTTGGGTGCCGATATTGTTATGCACTCTGCCACTAAGTACTTGAACGGTCACTCTGACGTTATCGCCGGTGCGCTTGCCACACGAGAAAACGATGATTTCTGGAAACGTATTCTTGCAATACGCGCTCAAGGAGGTGCGGTACCGTCCCCAATGGATGCAGCTCAGCTATTACGCGGCATGCGTACTTTATTTTTGCGCGTGCGCGAAAGCTGTGACTCGGCCATGTTTCTCGCCCAACAACTGGAGCAACACCCCATGGTCAGTGAAGTGCTCTACCCAGGACTCCCCTCTTTTGCCGGTTATGAAATCGCCTGCAAACAAATGGAAGGCGGCTTTGGTGGCATGCTATCAATTAGACTCGTCGGAGGCGAGCAACAAGCCGTCGGCACCGCAGCCAAAACACGTCTATGGCACCGCGCGACTTCGCTCGGTGGTGTTGAGAGCCTCATTGAGCATCGTGCCAGTATTGAAGGAGCGGGCACGCCTGTACCCGACGACTTACTAAGATTGTCCGTCGGCATTGAGCGTAAAGAAGATCTACTCGCCGATTTAGTTCATGCTATCGAGGCGTCAGCTTAAATGCTGACGCGCTTGTAATGACGGTACTCAGGAGACCAGAAGTTTTTCTCAATACGTTGCTTGAGTACCTCATCATCGATTTCGAGCGCAACGCCCTCTTCTTGTGCCACTTTCGCAACGGCAAAGGCAATGTCTTTACTCAATTGAGCCAGCTCGGTGAAACCGGGTAATAAGTTCTTATTCTTACCGTTGGCACTCGGCGAGGCTTTCGCCAGCGTCTTACTTGCCACTCGGAACATCTCGTCACTGACACGCGTCGCCTTCACCGCGATAACACCTAAACCAATGCCCGGAAAGATATAGCTATTATTACATTGCGCTATCGGATACGTGGTCCCTTCCCACTCAACTTCGCCGAATGGGCTGCCTGTTGCGACAATCGCTTTGCCCTGTGTCCACTTAATAACGTCGTGAGGATGCGCTTCGACATGCTTCGACGGGTTCGATAATGGGAAAATAATCGGTTGATCAACGTAGCGTGCCATCGTGGTAATCACTTGTTCAGTGAATAACCCCGCCTGACCCGAAACACCAATCAATACGTCTGGTTCAGCACAATGAATCACATCCAACAGCGACGGATAGTCGCCACTGTATTGCCAGTCTTTTAGGCTATCAATCGGTTGCGCTAACGCCTGTTGAAAGTCACGTAAGTCGCTCATGCTATCAACCACTAAGCCATAGCGATCGACCATGAAAATCTGCTTTTTAGCTTGTTCTTCGCTCAGCCCTTCAGCAACCATCTGAATCATCACTTGTTCAGCGATACCACAACCGGCCGACCCTGCGCCAACAAACACGACTTTCTGCTCACTCAGCTTTTTGCCCTTCTGACGACACGCAGCGAGCAACGTGCCGACTGTGACGGACGCCGTGCCTTGAATATCGTCGTTGAAACAACACACCTCATCACGATAGCGGCGAAGCAACGGCATTGCATTGGGCTGTGCGAAATCCTCAAACTGCAGCATCACACCCGGCCAACGCCGTGTTACCGCTTTGATGAATTTCTCTAAAAACTCATCATATTGCTCTTGATTAATGCGTTTGTGACGCGCGCCCATATACATTGGGTCATTCAGCAGTTTTTCATTATTCGTGCCGACATCAAGCATCACTGGTAGCGTATAGGCTGGACTGATACCGCCGCAGGCCGTGTAAAGCGACAGCTTACCAATGGGGATCCCCATTCCGCCAATGCCTTGGTCACCCAAACCAAGAATACGTTCACCGTCGGTGACGACGATAACTTTAACTTTTTGCTTGGTGGCATTGCGTAAAATGTCATCGAGCTGATCGCGCTCGGAATAGGAGATAAATAAGCCACGTGAACTGCGATAGATATCAGAGAATTTTTCGCACGCATCGCCCACTGTAGGGGTATAAATGATCGGCATCATTTCTTCTAAATGATCGGTCAGCAAGCGATAAAATAAGGTTTCGTTGTTATCTTGAATGGCGCGCAAATAGATATGCTTATTAAGTGGAGTCTCAAAGCTTTTATACTGCATATAGGCACGTTCGGCCTGTTCTTCAATCGATTCATAACGGGGCGGTAGCAAGCCCGTTAGATTAAATGCCGCTCGCTCTTCTTTACTAAACGCGCTGCCTTTATTCAGCAACGGAGTTTCTAACAACGATGGTCCCGCATAGGGAATATACAAAGGACGTTTTTGTTCGTCAGACATGCGCTCGGACTCCTAAACCAAGATAAATTGACTGCCGAGATGATAGCAGAAAATCAAGCGGTTAGGTTGAACGAAACGCACGCTCTAAAAACAGGACTGACCAGATGCGGCTAATCCCCTATAAAAATAGATGAACTTATTCGACAATAAACCAGTATCTGATGCACAATAGATTAAATTTTTTAGAACTTAAGAGTTATGGATAACCGTACGCTATCAGACGAGGCGTTTCTTAACGCAATTGAACAAGGCGAGTTTTCTCGAGATAGTACCGATCACAGTTGGCACTTGCGTTTGGCATGGATACATTTAAAACGTGCACCCTGGCCGATCGCACTTGCCGAAGTGGTCGCCACGTTGCGTGCCAACCAACATATCATGTCATTGAACGAACGCTATCATCATACCTTAACGGTCGCGACACTACGTATTATGAGCCAACGTTTAAGCGAGCAACCCTGCTCTGACTTCACAGAGTTTAAACAACAGAACGCTGACTTAGTCAACGACTTAAAAGCCGTACTCGCACAGCACTATAAGCCAGAGACACTGGACTCACCAACAGCCAGACGTACGTTCGTGAGCCCGGATAAGAAACCGCTTTAACCTTACTTCGTCACTAAGTGAACAAGCGTAAACACTAATAAAGCTACGTTAGCTAACCAACCCAACATAAAAAAGTAGCTACGCGGGCTCGGATTTTTGTTTGTCGCTATCACATAATAAAGAATCATGTGAAGAATACGCGCGACCGCAAAAAAGCCCGTCAGTAACGCGGTCCAAAACGGGTTGGCACCACTTAATACAGCTAAAAATACCGTGCCTAACATGACACTGAGGTTTTCGATACTGTTTTGGTGCGTGCGCCACGCTCTAAAGGTAAAGCTTTCATGGCCTTGTTGCTGAGGTGGCTTGCCTGGAATAGCACCGTCTTCTTTTGCTTTTCTACCACTGGCAATCAACCATTGTAGTAGGACCGTTGCCAATATCACTGCAAGGGCAATAAAGGTTCCATTGTACGCTTCAAACATGGCTCTTCCTTATAAGTTAAGTTGCCACCGTTTTGCCACCCGACGCACCGCTTCGACATTTTCTGAAGCGTGGATGGTTATCGGTGTTTCGTCAAACTGACGTTTTAAATCTAAATGCTGACTTAACCACTGTACCATTGCTTCGCCCGAATGGATCGTTTTTGCGCCACTGAAATATTCACTAATCGCATCGCTAATCAGTGGGAAGTGAGTACATCCTAACAGCACAACGTCTGGCCGCTCTAGCGCGCTAAAGTAATGGTCAAAGGTGGCATGTAAAATCGCGCCCTCGTAAAGTTCCTCCTCGACAATCGGCACAAACAACGGCGTCGCCATCGCCGTGGCATGCTCAAAACCAAGCTGCTTTATACGCCGTTGGTATTCCCCGGATTGAATCGTCGAGCGTGTTGCAATCACCAATACCTGGCTGTCATGGTTTACTTCGGTTGCTTGTTCAAGCGCCATCACGCCCGGCTCTAACACGCCATACACGGGTTTATTAGAAAACTTCTGCATGGTTTCCAGCGCCACTACACTAACCGTATTACAGGCAACGATTAAGGCATCGACATCGGTACCGTTAAAAAACTCGACCGCTTCGAGTGCGTAGCGAGTTACCGTATTACTGTCCTTACTGCCGTATGGTACGCGCGCCGTGTCACCAAAATAGAGCAACTCGGAAAAATAACGGCTCCGTTGCAGTGAGCGGGCGACAGTCAGACCGCCCACCCCGCTATCAAAAACGCCTAACTTCACTGAGGCTCCTTACAAAGTAATACGTTTAAGACGTAACGCATTAGAAATAACAAAGACACTTGAGAGCGCCATAGCGCCTGCGGCTAGCATCGGTGACAGAGTAATGCCCCAAAACGGATACAATAAGCCCGCAGCCACGGGAATCAACGCCGTATTGTAGGCGAACGCCCAAAATAAATTTTGGCGGATATTGCGCATGGTCTGACGCGATAGACTGAATGCATTACGCACTCCGTTCAAATCATCAGACATCATCACTACATCGGCACTTTCGATCGCCACGTCTGTACCTGTTCCAACGGCAATACCAATGTCGGCGGCCGCCAGTGCGGGCGCATCATTAATACCGTCGCCAACGAAAATTAACTTACCATACTGAGCTTGCAGCTTTTCTACCGCAGCCACTTTGCCATCGGGCTTAACTCCCGCCACCACGTCACTGATACCGAGTTCTTTTGCCACTTTTTGTGCAGTCGCCTCGGCATCGCCCGTAACCATCGCGGTGCGTATGTTCTGTTCCGCTAAATGCTCAATCAAAGCCTTGGCCGAAGGTCGAATAGGATCAGCGACCGAGAACACCGCGGCTAACTGACCATCAATAGCTACATATAGGGGCGTTTGCCCATTGCGTTCAATGGTTTGAGTTTGTTGCTGGGTACTGTCGAGTGCAACCGATTGCTCATCCATTAAGGTACGTGAGCCGACCAATAACGTACGACCATCAACCTTACCCTCAACGCCAAGCCCCGCTAGAGCATTAAAACTCTCCGGTTGGGTCAACTGCTTGCTTTGTGCTTCAGCGTAATTAACTAACGCCTGAGCCGTTGGGTGCTCTGAGCGTTGCTCTAGACTCGCCGCTAGCATTAACGCATCACTATCGGCTTGTACTGCCTCCCAGCTCACCACCTCGGGGTGACCCGCGGTCAGCGTTCCAGTCTTATCGAATACTACAATACGCGCGTTCTCAATTTGCTGTAACGCACTGCCTTGTCGAAACAATACGCCCTCATCGGCTCCTCGCCCTGTGCCAACCATGATCGAAGTCGGTGTGGCAAGTCCCATGGCACAAGGGCAGGCAATGATGAGTACCGCGACCGCGTTAATTAAGGCAAACGTGAGCGCATTGACGTCTTTAGCAAAGAACCACACCAAAAAGGTTAATGCCGCCGCCGCCATAACCGCTGGGACAAACCACAGCGTGATGCGGTTAACGGTATCTTGAATAGGTAGCTTCGCGCCTTGTGCTTGTTCAACCATGCGGATAATTTGCGCCAGCACCGTGGTTTCACCTATCGCAGTCGCCTTAAAGCGAAAACTTCCCTGCTGATTAATGGTTCCGCCAACCACCTTATCGCCCGTTTCTTTTGCCACCGGCTCGGCCTCGCCGGTAATCATCGACTCATTCACATAGCTCGTGCCACTCACGATGGTGCCATCGACAGGCACCTGCTCGCCCGGACGTACTTCGAT